>CALGEM010000299.1 GCA_937881505.1 uncultured euryarchaeote | reverse complement strand
CAAGGCTTTCGTTTGGCTGAGTCGCTCTTCGGCGATGGCGCAGTAGTCCTCGGACAGGTCGACACCGAGGTAGCGACGACCGTGCATCTTGGCGGCCACGCAGGTGGTGCCTGAACCGTTGAAGGGGTCGAGGACGACGTCACCGGTGAAGGAGTACATCTCGATGCAGCGCTTGGGGAGTTCCACCGGGAACGGCGCAGGGTGGTTGACTCGGGAAGCACGCTCGGTGGCGAAGGACCAGATGGACTTCGTGTGCTGGATGAAATCGTCGCGAGGAATCGTGTCGAGTCGCCCCTCCGCCCGCTCTTTTTTGCTGCGCTGGAGTTTGTAGTCCCCCTTGGAGAACACGAGCAGGTATTCGTGGACGTCTCGCAGGCAGGGGTTGGAAGCCGACTGAAAGGAGCCCCAGGCGCAGGATGAGCCGGCGCTGGCGGATTTGTCCCAGATGATTTCACCGCGCATCAAGAAGCCGATTTCGGCCATGATGATGTTGATGTGGGATGAGAGTGGGATGTACGGTTTCCGTCCCAAATTCGCCACGTTGACCACCATCCGACCCCCGGGGGTGAGGACGCGGTAGCACTCGGCAAACACGTCGTGGAGCAGCGTCAGGTATTCCTTGAGCGAGAGGTCCTCGTCGTAATCCTTGGAGGCGTTGTAGGGAGGTGAGGTCACCACCAAATGCACGCAGTTATCGGGCAGCGGTAAGGTGCGAGAGTCGCCGCACAGCACGGTGTTGGCGTGCTCTTCGGGGAAGGCTTGGGCGGCGCCGACGTCCCGAGAACTGACCAGCCCTTCGTTGAGGCGACTGGTGTAGTAGACGCTGGCGTCGTGGCCCTCTCGGCGGGACACGCCAAAGGACGATGTGGCGGTGGACGCACGACGACGAGCACCCTCCAACGGGGTGCCGTTTGCGGGCGACTCATCGGCCATGCGAGCCAAGGGCGTCGCGGGACTTATCACCTTTCGCGCCCGAAGCAGGGGTGGCACGCGCGTCTTGCGACCTTACGCAAATCACCACGTCGTTGGTTGAAGCTCGCCAAGAGGGCGAGGGATGAAAAACCGGAGGCGCTTGGAAGGGATTGATGGCAAAGGTCCTGACCTTGGACGATGTCAACGTCGACGGGAAAACCGTCTTGCTGCGCGTGGACATCAACAGCCCGCTCGACCCCGCCACCAAGGCCTTCCTCGACGACACGAGGATCCGTGCCATCCTGCCAACCATCCAGAAACTGGTCCGTGCCAAGGTCATCATCCTCGCTCACCAATCGCGCCCCGGCAAGGACGACTTCACCAGCACGCTCGGTCACGCCCGTGAACTGGGGCGCCTGCTCGGCCGCCAGGTCAAGTGGGTTGACGACATCCACGGGCCCAAAGCGATGAAGGCCATTGAGGAACTTGAAGTCGGCCAACTCCTGATGCTCAACAACGTCCGCATGGACGAAGAAGAGACCAGCGTCAAGGATGCGGCAGCCATGGCTGAAACGAGGTTCGTTCAACGCCTTGCCAGCGTGGCCGACCTCTTTGTCAACGACGCCTTTGCCTGCGCCCACCGGGCCACGCCCTCCATCATCGGTTTCACCGGCTTGCTGCCGTGCGTGGCGGGCGAACTGATGGGCAACGAAATCAGAAAATTGGACCACGCCCTTGAGACGCCTGAGCGCCCGTGCCTGGCGGTGCTTGGTGGCGTCAAGGTGGACGATTCCATTCAGGTCGCCGACAACATGCTGCGCAACGGCATCGCCGACGCCCTCTGGCCCACCGGCGGGGTCGCCAACCTGTTGTTGGATTTGGCTGGCTACGATATCGGTGAGCCCAATCGAGCCTTCCTCAAGAAAGAACTCGGCAAGAACTGGGCCTCCACCATCAAACTCGCCAAGGCTCTCATCGACGACCACGGCAACAAGGTTCACCTCCCCGTGGATTTAGCCGCCAACATCGAAGGCAACCGCGTGGACATCCCGCTGGCCGACTTCCCCATCGAAGCCTCGTTTTGGGACATCGGCATCACCTCCGTCTTCCACCTCTCGGCGGCCATCAAGAAGGCTGGAACCATCATCCTCAACGGGCCAGCAGGTGTGTTTGAGAACCCCGATTTCGCCTTGGGCACCATTGAGATGCTCAACGCTTGCGCCGAGTCCGACGGGTACGCCGTGATGGGCGGCGGCCACACCGCCACCCTCGTCGCACAGCGAGGTTTGGCCGACAAAATGGGCCATGTCTCCACCGGTGGTGGCGCCTGTTTGGATTACATCGCCGGACGTCCGCTTCCTGCGGTGGTCAGCCTTGAGCAGAGCGCCGTGGCCTTTGGCATCGACATCAGCACGGCTGAAAGCGAAGCGTGAAGGAGCCACAGGGGAGACTCGAACTCCCGACCTTCTGATTACGAATCAGACGCTCTACCAACTAAGCCACAGTGGCGGCAAACTCCCCGCTGTCCCAATCAAACATAAGGCCCACGGTGCGAACCTCAGCGTTCATGAATCATGGCGAGCAGGCCCCACCATGAGCGATGCTCCCGTCCGCTACCGCAACACGGTCCTCTACGACCGTGGCGGGCAGAAGGTTGTGGGCGACGTCTTGCTTCACGCCGACGGTTCATGGGCACCGTCCAAGGGCGACGAGGACGTCCTGGAGGACATCGACGGCTCGGGGCGACTCATCACTCGTAGTTTTCAGAATTGGCACACCCACCTCGCCATGCAGCTCAACGCCCGAGATTTCAGCGACGGCTTTCCCCTTCACCGCTGGCTCAACGAAGCCATCTTCCCCACCGAGTCCCGCATCACGCCTGACTATGTCCGCATGGGAAGCCGATGCGCTGCGGCCGAAATGATCCGCACCGGAAGCAGTTTTGCGGCTGACATGTACTTCTACCCCAGCGTGACGGGCGAGGTGTTGACCGATGCCGGCCTGCGTGGACTCGTAGGTGGGCCGGTCAGCGATGCGGCGCTTCCAAGCCACCCCGACGCCGCCTCGGCGCTCGAGGAACTCGACGGGTTGCTCGCCGCCAACAACGAAGACGACTTGGTGCAGTACGCCATCGCCACCCATTCGGTTTACCTGTGCAGCGAAGAGACCTTGCTCCGGGCTTCAGAACTCGCCGAACGCCGAAACGGTCGCCTCCACATCCACGTCAGTGAAACCCGCAAGGAGGTGGCCGACTGCCACGCCAAAACCGGGCTCTATCCCGTGGAATACCTCGACAGCATCGGTTTCTTCCAACCTGGAACCGTTTGCGCCCACGCCTCATGGGTGAAGAAGAACGAGATTCGGATGCTCAAGAAGCACGAGGCGACGGCCGTTCACTGCCCCTCCTCCAACATGAAACTCGCCTGTGGAGGAACGCTCTCGTTGCCCGCCTACAGGGACGCCGGTGTGGATGTGCGACTCGGCACCGACGGCGCTGCCTCTTCAGGCAACGGGCTCAACATGCAGGCAGAGGCACGCTTGGCCTCCTTGGTCCAGCGCCATGACCACTGGGATTCAACCCTTCTTCCGGCCGTGGAAGCGATGGATTTGGCCACCACGGGAAGTCGGGACTGGGCCGTTTGGAACCTTGACGATGTGCGCATGCGCCCGCGTGGACGCTCGGACAACCGCCATTTGGCCAACCTCATCTTCAACGGGGCCGATTGCATGGACCTGTGGGTCGGTGGGAGGGCGCTGCGCCGGGACGGTGTCACCCTCACCGTCGACGAAGCGGCGGTGCTTGACGAAATTGACGTCGCCGTGGCGAGTTACTACGAAGGCGTGGAATGATTCATTCCATGCGAGTGTAGGCAAAGCCAGCCATGCCCAACAACGCAAAGAGGAAGTAGGCAACGAAGCCCGCTCGGAGCTGGACCTCATACTCCATGTTGACTTCCGTGCCCTCTGGCAGGGAATCACCAAACGTGCCAATGCCAGCAAAATAAACGCCGGCCTCAACGTCCCATGTCAAGCCCTCGCTGCCGTCGGTTCCCGAGGCGATGATGTCACCATCGTACGGAGTGCAGGCCTGAGAGAGCGCTGGGTTGGACAATGCGGGAGGCGTGGCGTCGCAAGTGTTCCTCTCATCTTCGTCAACGATGACCACGTAGATATCGTCGCGGTCCCATGTCAAGGTCAAACTGGCCGAAACAAAGGCGGTCAAGCCGTTTTCAGGAAGCGGTTCATCACCGAAGAAGGTCCGCTCAGGAACGTTTGGGGTCGGCACATCGCTGACCTGCCCTTCGAGAACAAAGCCCACCGTACCAACCAAGCCGAGCAGCACCGCCACCACGACCATGCCGTAGCCGATTTTCTGTTGCTTTCTCATGATGGTCCCGCCTCGTTCGCTTGACCGAGCGATGCGCATCAATCGTCATCGGACTTTCGCTTGACGGCTCGACGCTTTACGGGTGCTTTGCGAGGTGCAGCCCGACGTCCGACCTTTCGGGCGGGTCGCTTCCTGGGCTTGTCGTCCTCGTCGTCGTCATCATCGTCGTCATCATCGTCGTCATCATCGTCGTCGTCATCGTCGTCCTCTTCAGGCTCTTCCTTCTTCTTTCGGCGGCGCGACTTGCGTTGAACGACATTGATGGCAAAGGGATCGTCATCATCCTCTTCTGGAGCAGCGGTCTTCGTTTCCTCTTTCTTCTCCTCTTCAGGGGAAGCGGCACTGCCAGTACCGGTGACGGCATCCATGTCAAGGTCCTGACTGGTGCCAATGAATTCAGCCATCCACGATTCGTCGTCTTCGTCATCGTCTCCTCGTTTCTTCTTCTTGGGTCCGGACATGCTGGTTTGGACGATCATGAGCGAAACGACGATGGCCAGCACGTTCACGATACCGATGATCCAGACCAACACATATGGCGGGTCGCTGAACGTGGGCGTGATGGTTTCAGGCTCAACGGGTGGCTTCAACCCTTCTTCGTAGGAACACACGGTGGTGCCGTCAAGTCGGTTGCGACAGAAATCAACGATGAAGTCCACATTTTGGGAGACCTCGTTGCCAGCAGCATCGGTGGCCCGGATGCTCAACCGATGGAGACCTGGCTCAAAATCACCGGCTGACTTTTCCATATCGGCGGTCAAGCTACGGTTGTTTTCATCGTGGTATGTGATGCCTGTCAAATCAGCCCATGCGCCGACCTCCGAGATGCCCGTTGTACCACCAAAGTGGGAGGTGAAGCGGTATTGGAAGGAGGTCACGACCACATCGTCTTCAACACCGACGAGGACGTTGATCTTGTTGCCATAGAGGTACTTAGAACCGTCATTTTTAGGCGTTGGCGAAAAGATATCGATGGAGGGCAGTTGGGCGTCAATGGACAAGTGGTCCCAACTCTGGTTGACCTGATTGTTCGATTCGTCTTCCATGATGACATAGACGGTCATATCGCCGGCCTCAGAACTGGAGAGGATGCTGAAGTCGTAGGTGTAGAGCGGTCCCAAGTCGGGGTTGTTTCGGTTGTCGTTCAACAGGGACAACGGCTCATCCTCACCGGTCAACACGCCGCCTTGTGAGGTGGTGATGTAGATGGTCGGCGTCGTGCCGAGGTCTTCGTTGACTTGGACGCGTAGCGAGTACTGTCCGGCCACCAAGGTGGTGCCGTCGTAGAGTTCGCCGTCGTCATTGAACACGGCGAGGGTTGCGTTGGGCAACAAAGTGTCTTCAGCAACCTTGAAGGCGTTTCCACCGAAACCGGCGAAGATTTCGCCGTTGAAATTACCCCATTCGTCGGTGATGGTGACGGCGTACCAGACATTTCGGTCAACGTCGACGGGGATGGCAAACTCTCGTGTGAGCGTGTCGCTGACCGTGAAGGTCGCATCAATGTCCATGAGAACGGGTTCCCAGCCGTCGCTCTCGATGGTGGAGACATCGTTCTCGTCCTCACCGAATGGTTCGCCGTAATGGCGCCAAATAGAGTAGGACTCGTTGTTCTCGTCTTCGTTGAACCACTCAAGGCTGACGAGGTTGAGCGAACCGATGGAATAGGCGTTCTTGATGCGGGGCGGGTTGGGGGCTCGGGTGTCTTCAAAGGGAACCTGGTAGTAATTCTGAACCAGGCCCGTGTAGTGATAGGTGCCGTTGACGTTCCCGTAGAGCGCCTCTGAGGTGACGAAGTAAAACGAGTTGGTGCGGTATTCGTCGTCGGGCACTTCGACATCAAAATAACCGATGCCATCGCCCACCGTTCCAAGGTAGGTCATGGTCTCGTTCTCAACGAATTGGGCTCCGCTGACGCGGTAGGTGGTGTGCCAGATGTGGTAGATTTCACCTTCGATGCCGAGCTGATCGTTCCAGGTGACCCGGGTGGTTCGGTCGCCGATGAACTCCGCATAGACGTTGGTTGGCTCAGCCACCCAACCGTAGAAGGCGTTCTCTTCAATGCCGTTGGTGCACGCATCACCCGTTGTGTCGGTGTTGATGACGCCCGTAGCGTCAACGGTGACCACGCAATAGTAAGAATAGCCAAGGAAGCCCTGCGGTACTTGAACTTCGTAGGAATTGATGCCTTCCAAAATCCCCTCAACGAGCAAGAACACATCGTTTCGCAAAATGGTGGTGAAGGGTTGGTCGGACCGGTAGACCCGGTAGGTCTCGCCTGTTTCAGCGGCAACATCGCCCCATGTGATGGTGGTCGCACCCGTGCCGTCGGTGTTGGAAGTGAATTCAGCCGAAAGGAGGATGGGTTGGTCGGGCGGGCGGTTGTCCTCAACCACGGGGTCGGCCAAGGTGTTGTCGCCAACGAATCGAATGTCTTCGTAATCATCACCGTTCTCGGTGTAGTTGGGTAGAAGGTAGGTGATGGAGTAGTAGCTGTTGCGCTCTGTGTTTGGAGGAACGTCAACCGTGTAGGTGCTGTCGGTCGCATTGAGGACAGCGATGGGTGTCTCTTGAGCGAGGAGGTAGGAGCCCAGTTCACGGGTGATTTGGTAGTCCGTTCGCCAGATTCGGATTTGCAACGCATCGGGCCCGGTGGTGGGCAGGATGTTGTTGATTTGGTTGTAGTTGAGCCAATTCAAGGTCGTTTGACTGCTCGCAGCGTCAAAAATCGCCGAGATGATGAAGGGCGTGTAAACAGAGCGAGTGATTTCTTCCACCGGCTCGTATGTTTGTGAACCGTTGAACAGCAATTCGGCTGCCTCGGTACCGTTGGCCAACATGGTGGTGATGGCGTAGAAGAACGTCCCGTTGGTTCCTGGGGCGACGGGGAAGGTCACTGCGTGCCCCGAGTGGGTGCCGCCCTGACAGTTGAACGGGTTACCGCCAGCTTCGCCAGCATCGCAGGCATCCACTTCAGCAAAGTGCTCAAGCGAATCCAAGTTGGAGGCGTCGATCGGCGCAGAATGCCGATAGAGCATGTAGGTCGCACTGAACAGGCCGTTGAGTTCGGAGCCACCCGTAGCGATGTTGTCCCACGTGATGAGGGTGGTTTCAGACGTGTTATCGAACACCGCCTGAATGTTTTGAGCCTGCAAATTGGTGAGTTCACCTTCGCTGTCGTTGGCGTGAACTGGACTCATTGGAGCCAGTGCAAGAAGCATGACTGCGGTAAGAATGACGGCGCGCAGACCACCGTTTTGTCCAGCCTTTGGGCTACCCATCATCTAGTATGTCGCCTTCGTCCGTTATGACTATGTCGCTTCAAAAGGCGAAAAACAGCCCATCAACGGACTGTTTTGAGTGGACCAACGCATCACGAATCCGACTCGTTTTCAATGCCCGGTTGGGGCAAAGGGTCTGTGGCATCAAGCGCCTGAATTTCCCCTTTGGCTTGGAGGAAGCGTACGATGAAGGTCCACAGGCCACCCAGACCAGAGATGAAGACGATCAAACTCAGCGGGTTCACGTCGATGTGGTCAAACCATCCCGGATAGGTGGCGCCGATGCTCCAACCGGCCAATACCATCACGCCCATGACCACCAAGGAAAGGAGGGTGAGGATGGTTCGGTCTGCTCGTGAGAAGCCCCGGTAATTTCGGGCGCCGGCCACGGCTTGGGCTTGGGTGCCCATATAGGAGCCCAGCAAGGTCAAGAACGCCGCAGCAAACCCGAGGGTCATGTCGCCAACGAACACTGAGGCGCTGATGCACACAACCCAAACGCCGTCGAGCACGCGGTCGATGGTGTGGTCAAGGTAGTCGCCCCAGCGCGTGACTTCACCTTTGGCCCGAGCCAGCGAGCCATCAAGGCCGTCAAAGAGCATCGCCAATGCGATCATGATGGCCGCACTGAGCAGCCATCCGCCGCCCGTGGTATCGTTTGGGGCGTACATCGCCAGCAAACCACCTGCCACACCGAACGGGAGGGCCAACCAGGTCACCGTTGACGGGGATAATTTGTAGAACGCAGTCAACAAAGGTTGTAGCCATGCTTCCCAGCGACGACGCATTTTCTCAAGGGCCATGGAATGACGAATTCCGTGGAGGTGTTATGGTTTGTGGAGAGAGAGCGGGTCAATCCAGCGATTCACCGAGCCAGTCGATGGCGTCAACGGCCCCGTCCTCCATGCTCTGAGATGGCAGACCTTCCCCGCACCACGCCTCCACTTCATCGGCCAGTTCTTCCGTGGAAAGCTGCCCGGCATCCAGTTCAAGCACAGGGAGTTCAACCTCGAATTCAAGCAATTCTGCCCAGTGGCCTGCGGTCATTTCCCATTCGACGTTCGCCCGAACCTTTCCTGCTGGATAACCCCGTGCCTCAAGCCGTTGCCTCAGCGTTGCCGGCGCACACCGAAGAAGAACAAGGCCACTGACATCGAGCAGATGCGAGAGATGTCCGTCGACGACCCAGCGCCCAGAAGACGATGCCTCCCATGCTTCGGCGAGCCGATGAATATCGATGGGGGCTGCGCCGTCTTCGGTATCGATGTCGTCCAAGCACCCGTGTTCGTCCGCCAATGTCGCTAAGGAAAGCACGTTCCAACCGCGTGCCTCAAGCACCGCACAGAGGCTGGATTTGCCGACACCCGGCGTGCCCGATATCGCCAACACGCAGTCCTCGTCCATGAGCGACCCTCGCCGGCGGTGGTCAATAAACGCAGAAGGCCCGGAACGGGCCGAGGATGCAAAGGCATCATAGCCTCGGGCGTGTTCAGGTGAATCGGTACCATGTTCGGGATGCAGGACCCTTCGCAAACCCTGCATCAAATTGAACGCTACATGCAGGAAGGTCGACTGGAACTCTCCGAGGTCATGGCAACCCAATTTTGCGACATGATGTTGGGGCGGAAAAAACGAGAGCCTCAGGACCAAATTTTCCTGCTCAAGGGACTGCGATTGATGTGCGATATCTACCTGATGCGAGGAAAGGCCGACCAGAGCATGGCCACCATCAAGCGAATGCACGGTGAGCGGAAGTCGCTGGTCAAGGTGTTGCAGAAGCATGCGCCGCAGATGTTGGATTCAATGCAACCTGAACACGAAGACCATCTGCGCGCCGGTCGCCTCTGGGCCGCTGCGGGCAAAGGCCGAAAGGCGGCCAAAGCCTTCAGTGTGTGTGAGAAGTTGGTGCCGGGTCATTTGGCAGCGGCTCGAGCAGCGGTTGAAGCCTTGCCCAACAAGGGGCATGCTGAACGGTTACTCAGAGCGATTGCTGCGGCGGGCGATGTGATTCAAGCCAATGGCGCCTTCCAACTTGACCCTCCCGGCTCGCCGCCCGTTTCACTGCACGATGTGTTGACCACGCTGCACAACGGCGTCTCAACAATTCCTTCCTATGCCGACAAATTTCAGGCTGAGCGTGCACGCCTTGAGGCGCAACAAGCGGCCATCATCGCAGGTGAACAAGCGGCCAATGCACGGCTCCAGACGGCCCTTGACAGCCTGCAGCCAAAGCACGATTACTACCAGTATGGATGATGGTAGCGAGGGATGGATTTGAACCATCGATCTCCGGGTTATGAGCCCGACGGGA
>CALGEM010000298.1 GCA_937881505.1 uncultured euryarchaeote | reverse complement strand
CCGAGTTCCATCCGGTGATGACGTCAAAGTCCATCGAGAAAAGCCAATCAGCGAACCACGTCAGCATGTCGTATTCGCGAGAGAACCGGTATTCCTTGCCCCAATCATGCGTGATTGTTCCCTTGGTCCAGTTGGGGTGGGTTGCGAACGCCGTGTATTCCTTCGTGAGGCTGGAATAGAAAACGATGGAGTTCACCATCTGGTTGTCTTGCCAGATTGGCTTTTCGACGTTTTCGAGCCACTTCTGCTTTTCGGGGTCGTCCGGCTTGAACTGGAGGGCCTCGATGTCGAAGTAGCCGATGTGCAGGTCGTAGTCGGGGAGAGAAATGTCGTTGTCGATGACCACGGCGTCCTGTTGGTCAAGGTCCGCGCCATACACCGGTTCGTAGTTGTTGAGGAAGTAGCGGACACGCGACCGAGAGTACACCTGCACCTTGTACAATGGCGTCTTGTTCTCGGTCGCTCCCTCTTGAAAGATGGCGTGAGTCTCATCGTCATCTTGGAAGAAGCGAATGACCTCCTGCGGGTCTTTGAAATCACGACCACGTCCGTTGGGGAGCAAGCGGAAGGTCGCCGGGTTCAGATAGAAGCACGGATATTGGTCGTAGTAGTCCACCTGTCGCATTCCATCTGCGTCTCGGTAGCGCACAGCCACCCGGTGTCCGTCGTTCATGCGGTTGCCCCAACCACGATGTTGGTCACAAATGCTGATGTTGGTCACTCTTCTTCCCTCCTTTCGAAAATGGTGATGACGCGGAAACGATGGTTGGTGCTCTTGACCATCCCGATGTAGGCCACAACCTTCCATTGTGCCTTCTTGTACATCGGCAGGACTTGGTCAAGCCACACAACGTGTGTTCCCACCTTTGCTCGCTCCCCGAGAGCCCTCATGACCTTGTTGCGCTTGACCATCGTGGTCTGGTAGTGGTCACAATCCTCCACCGAATAAGGTGGGTCTGCGAGAATGAGGTCGAAGTCCTCAATGGGGACCTTCTCCAACGTCTGTGCGTCGTCAACGTAATCTGGTTCCGTGTCTGGAT
>CALGEM010000297.1 GCA_937881505.1 uncultured euryarchaeote | reverse complement strand
CTGAAGGCAAGGTGGCATTGATGGCCCAAGTGGTCACTCCGCCACCGACGTTGATCGGGTTGAGCGTGCTGATGGTCGAACCCTTGGTGTAGGTATAGGTGGAAGAGGAATAGGAAATGTCTGGTGCATTCAACCCGACTTCAAGCCAAATTTGTCCGCTGAAGGACTGGCCCGATATATTGGCCCATATCGTGTAGGTTGCATTGGTGGCGGTTGCGGTAGGTGTGCCCGTGATGGTACAGGTGCCGGCGGTCAAGCTGAGACCGGTTGGAAGTGAAGGTGAGATGGAACATGTTGCACCACTGACGGCATCGGACGGGAAAGCACCAGTGTCAAGGTATGTGTGACCACCGTTCACGCTGACTGGGCTGGTGCGGTCGGACACAGAGGATCCGAATCCACCGTTATCGCCGACTTGACCGGAGCCTCGGTTGCCCCAACACTTCAATTCCCCATTATCGAGTTGTGCGCACGTGTGATGGCCACCTGCAGAGAGTGAAATCGCCGTTCGCCCTATGCCCAAATCTACGGTAGTGGACTGCAGCGAGGATTTGGTTCCCGTAACGGTGGCGCCGTTGCCCAACTGACCGTTGCTGTCACTGCCCCAACAGGTGAGATCACCGTTGTCAAGAATCACGCACGTGTGCTGGTATCCAGCATCGATGGCCACCGCATAGCGTCCCGAAGCAAACGAACCACTTGTCGAGGCGGGCGTATTTTGCTTGCTCGTTGAACCCGTTCCCAACTTTCCGTTGCCACCGCCACCCCAGCACTTGATGGAATCGTCGTCCAGGATTGCACAGAAATGCGTTTCACCGCCCGTGATGGCCTTGGCCGTGCGCCCTGTACCCAAGTCGATGGCGGATGAAGGAGGGCTGGTCAGCCGTGAGGGAGAACCGCCGTTACCCAATTGTCCTTGGTGATTTGCACCCCAGCACTTGACAGACCCGTCGTCGAGCAAAGCGCATATCGAATGGTGTGCCAGTGCCAATGTCACGGCGGTGCGCCCAGAACCGAGCGAGTTGATGGTGGTGGGCGTGTTGGTGTTCGTTTGAGAACCGATACCAAGTTGGCCTTCGTTGTTATGACCCCAGCACTTGACCGAGGCGTCATCGAGAATGGCACAGTTGAAGTTACCACCAGCGTAAATACTGGTTGCAGTGCGCCCCGTGCCCAAATTGATGGCTTGTGGCGTATCTTTGTCACCACCGCTGGTACCAAGTTGCCCAGCGTTGTTGCGACCCCAACACACAACGTCACCGTCGTCAAGGAGGGCACAGGCGTGACGGTCCCCGAAGGCAATGCTGACTGCATCGTAGTTGTTCGAACCCTTAACGTGGGTCAGCGTTGGCACGTCCTTGCACTTGTGGCCAGAAACGCCACAAGCGGTATTGACTTGTGAAGTCTGACCGTTACCGATCTGTCCGTTGCCGTTTCGACCCCAACAGTAGACGTCGCCGTTGTCCTTGATGGCGCAGGTGTTGTAGTCGCCCGTGGCTATCGACAGGTTGTCGGCTTCAAGCGGGTCGTAATCCCATTCCCAGGTGATATCGGAAGCAATGGAGGCGTTTCGAGTGATGTAAGCGCCCTCAGCGCTTGGTGTCAACGTCCAATTCAAGCCGAGCGTGAAGGTTGTACTGCTTGAAC
>CALGEM010000296.1 GCA_937881505.1 uncultured euryarchaeote | reverse complement strand
CGATTTGACGTGTTCAGGGAACCCGATGGTGTCGAGGCCATCCTCGAGTTCCTGCCCGTAGGATGGAAGGTCAAGGAACCACTGGTTCATCTCCTTCTGGGTGACGGGGCCGTTGCAGCGCCAACACCGACCTGCTTTCACCTGCTCGTTCGCGAGCACGGTGTTGCACGATGTGCACCAGTTGACCGGGGAAAATTCGCGCGTAGCCAGACCGTTTTCCATGAACTTCGTGAAGAACCACTGGTTCCACTTGTAGTAGCGAGGGTCGTGGCTTTTGAGCGTGCGTCGCCAGTCGTACGAGAAGCCCATCCGCTTGATTTGTTCGGTGATGGACGCCATGTTGCGTTCCGTGATGTCGTGAGGGTGGCCGCCCTCGGAAATCGCAGCGTTTTCCGCAGGCATCCCAAAGGAGTCAAAGCCCATCGGGTAGAGAACATCAAAGCCCATCAAGCGCTTAAATCGGGCGACTGCATCGCCAATGGAATAATTTCGGACGTGACCCATGTGCATTTTCCCCGAGGGGTACGGGTACATCTCAAGACAGTAGAACTTGGGTCGGTCGCTGTGAATATCGGCGTGAAAAAGCTCTGCCTCATCCCATTGTTTCTGCCAGCCAACCTCGTCTACAGGGGTCGTTTCGGCTGACATGAGGGTTCACCGTCCACAGGACATGCCCCCCGACTCGCCGACACGCTATGAAATCCACGCCTCGTTTCTGCCATGAAACCCTACATCAGAGGGCGTCTTCATGAGCGAAATCACCGCTGGTCTCCAGCAGGAAAATGGCTTCTCTGGTGAGTTTGTACCGGTTCTTCACGCCCATCTTTCGGCGCTCGACCAGACCGAACTTTTGGAGCGTTCGGAGGTGGTGAGAAATCAACTGCTGGCTCTTTTCCAAACGCTTGGCCAGTTCTGCTTGGGTTGGGAATTGGCCAAGGCCCCCGTCTTGGTCAAGGAGGTTGAGGATCTTCCCTTGCAAGCTGTTGGGGTCGGGCGAAAGCGGGGGAACGGGGAGGTCTTCCTCCTTGGTGCCCGGATGAAGTTGGTTCGTGAGCGGGTAGAATCGGACCAGTCGTCCGTCGTTCTTGCGCCACACATGTTCTTCGGTCTCGAGGATTCTCAAATGGTGGGTGATTTGTCCGTTGCTCATGTCCAAAGCACTCATCAGGGCACGGAAATGGCATCCAGGGTTGGCTGTCAAATACCCCATCAAGCGACCCCGTTGATAGCGTCCGTCCGTGGTTTCGTGAGTTTTGCCAAGAAGACCGAGGAACCACAGGCCCGCCATGGTGGCGGGGAGACGAAGCGCTTCGTTGGTGGAGGCGGCGACGACGAATAACGAGAGAATCGAGGCCGTCACGACCACGGAGACAACCGTGATGACAGGGCTTGATTGACTGACGGGCGCCAACTCCTCAACAGGTGCGGCGACCGCTGGTTCTTCTTCGAAAGGAAGGGCTTCTTCCATGCGAACTTCAACCACCTCAACAGAAGGAGCGGCGAGTTCTGCACAGGCCGGCGATGATTCTGCCGGGATGACGACATAGAGGCCTTGTACATCAGAAGATGGCGCCCAGGTGGGGAGGGTTCTGGCGTTGGCGAGCAAATGGGTTTCCTCGCCGTTGTCCATGACATAGCACGTGCCTTGTGGGGTGGTTTGAGCCGTCCACGTTCCAAGGAGTTCAAATCGCTCAGGGGCGATGGTTTCAACGACTTCCTCTTCAACGACCTCACCGAAATCTTGAGGCCAGGAAAACGGGGTTGAGACAGTGGCTGTCGACGTGGCCAGCACCGTCAATTGGAGGGTGTATTCGCCGTCGGGAACCAGGGCTTCCCCGCCCTGCACCATGCTGATGGCAAGCGAATCAAACTGCAAGGGCTCCTCGGAGGAGGGCAGGAGAATCTTGCGACCATCGTAGGCATCGCACAAGGTCTGGAATCGGTGGACGACCTCGTTGTCAAGGTTGAGGAATTCCACCTCAAACGCACAGGGTTGAGCCATTCGGAGGTAATCGTTGGCTTCGCTGGACATCACGGCGGCGACGTTCATGGTGGTCTCGTCGCTCCAACTCAGCGAGGCTTCGAGGTCAGCAGAACTGGCCTCAGCACAGGGGTTCGCCTCCATGGAGGTGTACTCGATGTGTTGACTTGCGGCGAGTCCGTATTCAGGTACTTCAGCGATGACGGTGTACGTGCCAGGCTGCGCACGGCAACCATTTTCGAGGTAGAAATACCATTGCGGCAGCGTAAGGCGTTCTGGTTCATCACTCAAGGTGAGTTCCAAATCAATCTCGGAGCAGGTCTTGCCCGTGCGTGAATCAAACACGGTGCGTCCAAGGTCGTCAACGACCCACATTTCCGCTTTGCACGATGAAGTGAAGTCAACAACCGTTGGCTCGCCGTCCGTTGAGGTCAGAAGCACCTCGCTCATCAGAACATCTTCGGGACCAAACTTTGAGAGTTGATTGCCACTCACCGCAAGCGTCATGCTCATCGATGGTGAAGCGGCTTCCTCTGAAGCGGTGGAGGTGGTTGCGAACGAGTAGTCGTCGCCAGGGGATGCAATTGAAACGAACTCATCGGCTGACGCTGTGAATTGGTCAACCAGCATCACCTCGCCCGGCATCAGCGTTTTCACATCGGCAAAACAGTTGGCACCAAGGTGAGATTGGGTGCCAATTTGAACTTCCAGCAGACAAACGGGTTGGGTTGAGACATCAATGCTTGAGGCCGTGGGGTTGTGGAGGTTGACCATGTAAACAACCGGTCCGTCGGCCCCCGTTCGTTGGGTGGATTCCACGGTGTAAACCAAGGCTTCTGGAATTGAGACAGGCGTTTGGACGGCGGCCTCACGAACGGTGCTCAAACCACTGGAGTGGAGAAGTTCAACGGTGTACGTGCCGCTTTCGAGCCATTCGCCATCGGCATCTTTCATGGACCATTCAACGGGCTCAAAGGCCACTTCCTCGCCAGCGAAAAGGTCCATGCCTTGTTCTCGGTCGGGGCAGTTTTCCGACCCGTTGACCAGCATCACGCCCGTGGCGTTGTAGACATTGTACACGAAGGAACAGGCTGGATTGACGGTGAGTGTGGCTTCGGGGCCGTTGTTCACCAAGGTTGGCGTTAGAGCGAGCGGGTGCTCGGGCGAATACCACGGCTGGTCCACCGGCGTCTCCTCCTCGACAACCAGCGTTACGTTGCCCGTTTCTGCCGAGACCATACCGATGAAGAGCGAGGTCACCAACAACCCCGCTAACATCAACAATCGGCCTGCCGGCTTCTCGCCCATGTGAAAACATGGCCTGTTCTCCTTTGAAAGGTCAGCGGTGCAAAGAATGCGTGAATCCTCAGAGGTTTTCGAGGTCCATCATCGTTGGAATGGCTGCATCTTGAGCCGCTTGCTGTTGCATCTCGTACTGCTTCCATTCAGGAAGGCCTTCGGTGCCCTCCCATCCAAGCGCTCGTGCTTCAGCGTAATTTCCTTCAGCGAGGTAATGCTGAATCCAGGCTTGTCGACGTTCTTCTTCCTCGGCAAAGGATGCTTGGACCATTTGCTCTTCTCGCTTGGCGGCAACGGCCTTGCGCTTACCTGCAGCACGAGCGACCTGAGCGACCACGATCAAAGCCAGAAGGAAGATGATGACGCCGCCCATCAATTGCAAAGTGCTGTTATCACCGCCGAGCAGCGAAACGCCGCCTTCGCCGTCGTTGGCTTGCAAGCTTGGGTCAGAAGTGATGGCGCAATTCGCCGTGCTCCGGGCACCCTCAGAAACATTGGGGTCCCATGGACACGGGTCGGCATCGTCAGAAACACCGTCATTGTCCGAGTCAGGGCAACCGTATTCATCGTTCGCCGTTGATGTACCTGGCACTTTGGGACAAGCATCCGGCTGATAGGAGCCCGCCACGGCATTGTCGCCGAATCCATCGCCGTCAAAGTCGTTCCACTGGCTGGCGCGAAGCGGGAAATTGTCCACGCGGTTTGAACTGCTCTGGTTATCGCCCCAGCCGTCCCCGTCAATGTCCGACCACTGGGTTGCAATTTCTGGGAAGGCATCGCCGCGTTGTTCTCGTAGCGTGATGAACATGCCAATGTTTTCTGAATCGGCTTCTGTGATGTTTTCCCAGTAGTAATTGTCGCCCCAGCCGTCGCCGTCAAAGTCCGACCATTGTTCGGGGTCCTCAGGGAAAACATCGTCGACATCAGCATAGCCGTCAAGGTCGGCATCTGGACAGCCCTGACGTCCCTCTTCGAAGGACTTGCCAAAGACATCCACACAATCGTCCCCGCTGGGAACGTTCGTATTGTCGCCGTAGCCGTCGCCATCAGCATCGGCCCACTGGAAGGGGTCATCAGGGAAGGCATCAAGCGGGTCGGTCACACCATCAAGATCGGAATCAGGGCACCCTCGGCTGAGTGGTTCTTGGGATTCACCGTATTCAAGCGGGCAAAGGTCACCGTTGGTTCCGTCGGTGTTGTCACCGTAGCCATCGCCGTCTTCATCGCTCCATTGGGTGGGGTCGGTGGGGAACGCATCGCCGTTGTTGCCACCGGGATTGTCGCCGTAACCATCACCATCGCTGTCCTTCCACTGACTGGTATCGTCTGGGAAGGCGTCGGGGTTGTTCCCGTTGGCGTTGTCGCCGCGGTTATCGCCATCTCGGTCCGACCATTGCGTGGCATCGTCAGGGAACGGGTCACCCGCATTTGAGTAGCCGTCGCCGTCTCGATCGGCGCAACCTACGCGGTCAATGGTTGAGGAACCTGCACTGTTGGGGCACTCGTCGGGGTTGTTGCCGTCAGGGTTACTGCCAAAGCCATCACCGTCTTCATCGCACCACTGAGTAGCGTCATCGGGGAAGGCATCAGCACCGTAGCAATCAGGAGTGCTGGGCCAATTCGCAGTTGGGTCAGAATAACCATCGCCGTCGCTATCGGGACAACCCAGACGGTCGTATTGTGAGTTGCCCCAATCATTGGGGCAAGCATCGGCTCGGTCGCTGTTTTGGTTGTCGCCAATCCAATCACCATCGGTGTCGATGTACTGGGTGCGGTCGAGCGGGAAGGCATCGGGCATGTTGGCAGCGGGGAGCAGAAGACCCGGCCAGGTTGGTGGACGGTAGGAGGTCCAGGACGTGTTCTCGAAGTTGTCCCCGTAGCCATCACCATCGAAGTCAACTCCTTGGACATACGTTCCGTCCAAAAACTTATCATCAAATTCGCCCCATGCTTCGTCTGCTTTTGTTTCGCCTTCTTGGCCCGGAGCGCCGGTAATAATTTCAGCAGAATAAACAACTACACGATCACCAAGCTCATCTGAGTAACCACCAACCTGTCTCCAAACGCCGCCCTCATAAACCCAATCGCCAATTTCTGGCAAGCCTTCCACGCCGGTTGCTACCTGACCACCAGAATCACCAG
>CALGEM010000295.1 GCA_937881505.1 uncultured euryarchaeote | reverse complement strand
TGTTCTGGGCGAAGGTGTCGCAACGGGGTGCAACAGCGTCATGAATCCAGGTGTTGTGCTTGGATGCAACAGCGTTGTGTGGCCCAATGTCACCGTGACCGGCGTGCACGAGGCGGACAGTCTCCACCGATGAGGGTTGTACATGACGTCCTTTTTTGGCACCGATGGTATTCGCGGCCAAACATCGCTCGAGGAGGTTGACGAGGCGACGGCCATCGACCGTCTTGAACAGGACCGGACGTTGACGCCGGCCTTCATGCGACTGGTCGGCGAAGCCCTTTCCTACAGCCAGCCGGCGCTGCCCGGTGAAGGCAACACGGTCGTCATTGGATGGGACCAGCGCCCACACAACGCCGCATTGGTCGCTTCCTTGACCCTTGGGCTTCGATTGACGGGAAGTCATGTCGTTCACATTGACGCGTGCGCCACGCCCACCCTCCACCACGCCGTGCTCGCATTCAATGCCAGGATGGGGTGCATGATCACCGCCAGTCACAACCCGGTCAGCGATTCGGGCATCAAGGTCTTCGATGCCTACGGCTACAAATCCACGCGTGCTTATGAGACTGAAGTCAGCCAAACGATACGGCAACTGGCTGAAGAAGATCGCGAAGTGGATTTGGTTGACCGAGAACGCTTGATGGCCGCTGACGAAGTTCACACCGGCTGGGGACTTACCGCCCATCCCGACTGGATGAAGCAACGCTGGGGGGCGTTCGTCTCACTCTTCGGCCCGTGGAGCGGTCAAGCAACTTCCCGGGTGGCACCCACGTTGTACGTGGACGGAGCCAATGGCTTTGCCGCCGCATGGCTCGTACCGTTCCTGACCGCACAAGGCGTGAACTGCCACCGCGTGGATTCGCCCGAAGGCGTCCTCAACCACCAATGCGGTGCCGGTGACTTTTCACCCACCCAAACATGGACGTTTGAGGAGGCGGCGGCCTCTGACCACGCACTCATCAGCTCGCTTCCACGAGCGAAAGCGGGGCAGTTGGTCGGCGTGGCGCTGGACGGGGACGGTGACCGATGCCTCTTCGTGGAATCCACGCCCGACGGCTTCGCCATCGTTGACGGCGACGCCATGGCGGCCATGCTCCTTGGAGCAGGGAGGCAACACGCATGGCGATTTGCGGCCAGCATCGAATCGGATGTTGCGCTGCTCGGCCATGTCCAATCCTTGAACGGCGCCAACACCTGTGCCGAAACGGCCGTTGGCGACCGCTGGCTCTCGTTTTCACTTCGTCCTGCCTCGGGCGGATGGCTTGAACAGGCCACGATGCCAGCGGTGTGCGGCATCGAAGATTCCGGCCATGTCGTCCTCCCTGCGCCCCATCCTCACCTTGACGCAACATGGAGTTTGGTGGGGGACGGTGCGGCTACGTTGTGTGCAGTGCTCTTGGCGGCCTCTGCTGCGGACGGGGATTCCTTTGAGCGAGGGTGGAAGCAGCGGAATTCCATCAAAGAAAGCCACCGAGAACGCTGGCACGCCAATGCTGACGTGTTTGCGAAGACAGAGCAGCGGTTGCTCAGTACCCTGCAGGGCCTGGGTTTTGAAGCCCAGCGACGTCGCATTGAGGGGGAAGAACACCTTTTGCTCGTTCACGGAACCTCGGAGGTTGGCGTGGCCTCTTTCGGTATACGAAACAGTGGCACACAGGCTAAAACCAGTCTTTCCGTACGCCTTTCTCGGAACGTGCCAAACGAGGCGTTCATCAATTTACTCGCGGATGTTCAAGCGAGTTTGACCGAAGTCTTGACCGACGATTAATCGTCAAGGAGAGCGTCTTCGTTGGCCTGTGTAAGGGTCGTCACGGCAAAGAGCAGGACGGCAGAAGCGACGAGCATCATCAGCGCATACACGGCGCTGGTGCCGGCTACCAAAGCGACTGCTGCCACCATCCACGCCACGACGAGGTCGCCTGCACCGACGATACGCCACGATTTTCGGCGGGTCATGATGCCGCTCAGCCACGCCGCCGCTGAAACGGTCAGGGCAGCCAACGAGAGCATCACCAGGGATTGGGACATGACCGCTGCGGAGAGCATCATCGCATGCGTGGCCCAAAGCGCCGATGAAAGCCACAAGCCACGGCCTCGCAACACGACAACAGCGGTCCAAACCAAACTGGATACGCCGACAACCGTCGTGATGGAAACTGGCGTCAATGGTGGCGAGAGAGGCGAGAGCGCCCACGCTGTCCAAGATTGCATCATGAAGGGGACGGAGAGGACCACGGCGAGGGCGACAGCGGGTTGTTGCCAACCAAGGCTGCGGCGCAGCCCGAAAAGCAACGCCATCAAACTCGCTGCACCCAGCGAAAGCACCGTGGTTCCAAGCACCCATAAACTGCGGCCAAACGCGGTTCGATGGTCTTCCAAGCCTCTTCGGAGACGTTCTCCCTCCACCCAATCAAAGAGGAACACCATGCCCAGCAAAGCAAGTTCAACACCGAACAGCGGTGCACCCCACGAGGTCAGCGAGGATGCGAAGGGATCGGTGGCGAAGGGGATGGGCACCTGACCGCCCAAGAGCAGCGAGAGGATTTTGTCGACCACCAACAAGCCCAACAGCGCTTCAAGGGCGCTCGGAATTCGCAAGCCCAAGTCGTTACGGCCCATCAGGCCCATGCCGGCAAGGAGTGCGAGCGTTGCGGTCAAGACGGCCACATGGACTGCATCATCGGACAGCACGCCGGTGGTCATGCGGCCGGCGAGGTGAACCAGAACCATCCCCGCCATGGCGACCATGATGGGTAGTTCAACACCAGCGACATCCGGCAGTCGCAAGCCGACACTGTTGGCTCGTATTCGGGTTAGTCCGACCAAAATGATGGCAAAGCCGGCGCTGAACACCAAGGCGTGAAGGGCGTAGGGCGTGGCGTAGGCAAACCAGGTGGAGCCCAGAAACGCCACGGCCAAGAAGAGCAGAAGCACCACGGGGCGGTAGTGAATATCGCCGACCAAGAGGTCGTCCTCACCGCTGACATCGGCACGTTTGGCGCGCTTTTTCTGCCGTTGCGACAGCGCCAACAATTCGGCGTCAAGTTGCTTCAACGCCACCGTCGTGGTCCCGTCCGCCGTGCTTGAAACCAAGGACTGCATCCGAGCCCGCTTTTGGGCGAAGGATGCCTGCCGTTCTTCTTTGGCGGCCACGGCTTTCAGGCCCGACCGGACATCGCCTTGGAACGCAAGGTAGGCGCCAACAAGCACGAACATGACCAAGGCCGTGGTTTGAACCGAGGGCATCTCAACCGTTTGGCCGGCCAAGGCCATGCTGATGAGCAGAGCGATGGCGGCCGTCGTCGGTGGTAGAAGGGCATCCACCGCTCGCAAACGCTGCATGTACAACACGAGGGAGGCCACCCCCATGGCCAAGAGGATGTGCATGTTCATCTCGGCGGACATCAAGGTGTCTTGGCCCGTCAAGAGCGTCGTTCGCTGCGGCCCAAGGGCGACGATGAGGAAGAGCGCCGTCATCATGCCCAGATGGAGGGTGAGCAAACGGCCCGGCAACGAGCGATGCGTGGCGTCATGGTCGCCTCCTTCGGCCTCTTCGTTGGCCCGGTCAAGCGCGCCCAACACCAGCAACACGCTTCCCGCCGTCAGTGCTGTGGCCCATCCGGCTTCCATGCCGTACTGCCAGGTGAGGGCCAACGCCCCGATGGACCAAGCTACGACCAAACTTTGTGGTTGACCCTGATGGCGTCCAGACCACATCAAAAACGCGTGAGCAAGGAGCAGGGAGCCCATCCCGGCGAGCACACCCAGTGCCGTCATGCCATCAGGACGGGTGGTTGCGACAAAGGCCACGCAAGCGAGCATGAAGCCGAGGTTCCACAGGTTCAACAACTCCGAATCTCGGAGCCGAGAGCTCATTTCCGAAAACCCAGAAAACCCGCCTGCTAAGTTCAGGCTGGCTTCGCCCATTCGCAGGTTCACGACGACTTGTTGGCCGACCAACGCCAGCATCCAAATTCCCAAGTCGGCTTCGTTGAGCACGATGGGAACAAGGTCGGCGTTTACCAGTCGTTGCTCGAAATCGGTGGCGAACACCAGCAACCACGCATAGGGTGCAAGAACCGCCACGCCGGCCATGCTGGGCGAGGTACGTAACACGGCGACAAAACCCAACCCCAACCAAACGGCGCCTTGAGAAACCAGCAGCAACCTCGCATTGTCGCTGCCGTCATCGGCGGGAATAAGCAGCGTGAGCAGCACGACGATGACCAAGGCTCCCATCCACAGGACATGGTCCGAAACATTGGCCTGATGGGTCAACAAGACGCCCACGCACAACGCAGCGGTGGCCGAAGCAAAGACCGAATATTCGCCCAAATCAAACGGGAAGGTCAGGTCCACAACACCCGAATTGAGCAGGGCCAGCGCTGCGATAAGGAAGGGCATCGGTGCGAGCACAAAGGGCATCAATCGGGTCCATTCAACGCCGCGCACCACCAGATAGGACGAGGTGAAGGCCAAGGTGAGCAGCATCAATTGGGCCAGCGCATACCCCGTTTCTGTTCGGTGCGCTGCAATGGCCATCAAGGCGCCCACCATCCCCAAAGAAACGGAGACGGCCCACAAGCCGGGTTTGCCCAAACCGATGGCGTCAACCGCCTGACTGAGCCAGTTTTCGTGATGGACGAAGGCGGCGGCCATGGATGCATTGGCAGCGGTCACCACGCTGAGCAGGAGGAAGAGCGTCAGGTCGTTTTCAATGGGAAGCAGGGTCAGTGATAGAACAGTCCAATCGTTTGACAGTGCGTGAACACCCACCCAAAGGTAGGACATCGAGATGCCAAGACTCGCGAGGTTACCTGAGGAGCGTAGCAGGGCCAAACCGTGCATCAAGGCCATGGCCAATACGATGAGTACGGCGATGCCAAGCTCCCCGTAAACGGCTCCGGCAGAACTGCCGATGGCGAACAGGACGAGGGCGGACTGAGCCGCAATGGCGTCTTCGTCGTGGCGGAAGGCGAGACCGACGTTCACGCCAACCAAGCCCAACATCAGGACGCCCAAGACTTGGCTTTCGGGCAATCCGAAGTCGGCTAACCAGCCCCAACGCCACGCGTCCAAGGCCAAGCCGTACAGCAGTTTCATGGAAATAATGACCCATGTAATGCCCAAGAGATGCATGGCGTCTCGCTGAATCCACCGCTCCCCGAGGTAGAGGCCGAAACCGGCCATCAAAAGCAAGCCAAGACCGCCGATGACGGGTGGCAGCACCGTGCCCACCAAGGCACCGATGGCGGTCCAAACCACGACCATGGCCACCGCCAATCCTTTCCCGATCGTTTGCTCGGCGTGAACGGCCAACTGCGTGGTCGAGTCTGGAACAGTTTCCTGCGAGGCCTCCATGGTGAACAAATCTCGAACTTCGCCAACGGCCGCATCGCTGCTGTCCGTTTCTGGCTCGTCGGAAGGCAGGGATTCAACGGTAGTTTCCTCTTTTGGTTCGGGGGCTGCTCCGACCATAAACGAGTCCAAATTGAGGCCCTGAGGGCGCTTGAATTTCTGTTCTCGAAGGACATCGTCGTCGTCTGAGGAGGCGCTTGTGGGTTTGTCAGCGCGCTCCTCCATGGTCCGTTCCTCGCCTCTTTGGCCTTGAACTTGACCGATTTGCGCCCCCGTCTGCGTCGGTTTTCGTCGGAAGGTGGCGTTGTCCGAACCCCTCGGGCATCTTGCGGTTGAGCCAAAAGGGACAAAGAGGGGCGGCGGAAACGGCCGACATGGGCGGCGTGTTTGGTACCCCCTCCGGGGACCTCGGACATCACGGAATTTCACCGAGTGGGAGCGTCTACTGGAACCTCCCCGCAGACGAATTGGTTGCGCTTGCTGTTGAGCGCGGTGAGGGCGTTCTCAGCGCCCACGGCGCCCTTGTGACCGAAACGGGAGAGCGAACCGGTCGATCACCCAATGACAAGTTCATCGTCGATGAACCATCCGTCTCAAGCGACATCAACTGGGGCGATGTCAACGTCTCCACCGACCTTGACACCTTCACCCGCATGCGAGCAAAGGTCGTTGATTTCTTGTCCGGGCAGGATGCGCTGTTCGTCCAAGACCTCTACTGCGGCGCAGACTTTTCCGAAGCCCTGCCCATCCGTGTCGTCAACCACAACGCTTGGCACAACACCTTCGCCCGCAACATGTTCATTCGACCTGGCGACGAACAACTGGCCAAGCACGAGCCGGAATTCACCGTTCTTCACGCACCGCACTTTGAGGCCGAGGGTGAGAGCGACGGACTGAATTCCCAGTGCTTTGTCATCGTTAACTACGCAGCAAAAGAAGTCATCATTGGCGGCACCCGCTATGCAGGCGAAATCAAGAAGTCCATTTTCTCCGTGATGAACCTCATTCTGCCCAAGAAGGGCATCCTCCCCATGCACTGTTCAGCCAACACCACCGGTGAGAACACGGCGATTTTCTTCGGCCTCTCCGGCACGGGGAAGACCACGCTTTCCGCCGACCCGAAGCGCGCCCTCATCGGCGACGACGAGCACGGCTGGGGTGCCAACGGTGTGTTCAACTTCGAAGGTGGTTGCTACGCCAAGCTCATCGACCTCTCGGAAGAAGACGAACCGGCCATCTTCGCCACCACCCGCAAGCACGGCACGGTGCTGGAAAACATCGTCCTTGACAGCGAAGGCGTGCCCGACTTCCACGACACGTCGAAGACGCAGAACACGCGAGGCTCCTACCCGATTGAATTCATCGACAACCGAACGGCTGACTCCAAGGGTGGCCACCCGCAAAACGTCATCTTCCTGACCTGCGACGCCTTCGGTGTTCTTCCACCCATTTCCCGTTTGACACCTTCGCAAGCGGCTTACCACTTCATTTCCGGCTACACCGCCAAGGTGGCCGGTACCGAAGTCGGCGTGAAAGAGCCCCAAGCGACCTTCTCCGCTTGCTTCGGTGAACCGTTCATGCCCATGCATCCCGGCGTCTACGCCGACCTGCTCTCCGAGAAAATGGACCAACACGGCTCCACGGCCTGGCTCATCAACACCGGTTGGTCCGGTGGCGCCTACGGCGAAGGCAGTCGAATGAAGATCAAGTACACCCGAGCCATGCTCAACGCTGCGCTTGACGGTGATTTGGACGGCGTGGAATTCGTGACCGACCAGCGCTTTGGCTTCGAGGTTCCCACCTCCTGTCCGGGCGTGCCCGCCGATGTACTCCAGCCCAAGACCACATGGTCCAACGGCGAGGCCTACGACGCCACCGCTGACAAATTGGCTTCAATGTTCAACGAGAATTTCAAGCGCTACGAGGACGGCGTTTCCGCTGAAGTCAACGCTGCGGCGCCTGCTCCGTTGGCGTGAGGCCGTCCAAGAGACGACGAAGCACCGGGATGTTCTCTCGCTCGCTATCATCGAGGGCCAGTTCCGCTTGGACCATGCAGGTACTGAGCGCTTCGTACCGGTCATCTTCTCCCGCCATCATCGCACATTCCATCGCCTCATCAAAGAGTTCAATCGCCAATTCAGGTCGGTCGATGGCCAACAAGGCCTTGCCGACCCGTTCGAGCATGCTGGAGCCTCCGGCCGGGTCCGCCATGAGGTGCGAGGAGGCTTTGCTGACCCATGCCGTGGCTGCCGAAGCGTCCCCGGTCAAGGATGAGGCAATGGCGGCCAACACCATGGAGGGAACGGCGTCAGCCTCGTTGGTCGTCGGCTGATTGGCAGCGGTGGTGAAGAGTTTCAGCGCACGCGAATCATCCTCGCTCTGAAGTGCCAACATCCCCAACCGGCGCATCGCTTTGCATTCCGAGCCAACGTCATCCACCAGCGTCGCCAAGTGCAGGGCGCGGGCGAGGTGTCGTCGGGCCTTTTCCTGATGACCGGCCATGCGCGCCATCAGACCAAGAGCGGATTCGGTTCGAAGAAGGCTGCCAGCCATGGCGCGATGGGCGATTTCTGCTTGTTCTTCACCCAACGGGGCCAAGCCCATACCGACCTCTTCCATCACGTTGGTGAGCAGCGAAGACGTCGTTTCCATCGCCTCTTGAAGACGCTCGTCCGCCTCCATTCGAAGCGTTGAGAGGTGCTGATCCAACGTTGAGACCGGCGCTACGATCTCCTTGAGTTCACCCAAGGCTTCCAGCCGTTTAGGCTTGACCTTGTAGCCCCGGATGACACGGGTCAAGTCGGCGATTTGGCGTCGTTCCACTCGGTCAGCATCCTGCTCATCGTCGTGGCCCAAGTCGTGGCTGGAGGAGAGCAATGAATCCACCATCCAGGTCAATTTACGCTGGACATCGTATTCACTTCGCCGACTGATGGCGTACTTCATCTCGGCCGCGCGCACCTGCCGCGAGAGGCTTCGGAACCTGGCGTCTCGGCCCGCATCGGGTGCATCGGCCACCAATCGTTGCAGGAAAGTCGATGGCGGGCATGTCTCGAATCGCAGATCGGTTCGTTCCGCCGTCGTGGTCATCTTGAAATCGTCCGAAACGAGCACGACGTCGCTGCTTTCTCCGCCCAAGCTGTCGGCGAGCACCATCAAGGACAAATCCACATCTTGCGGCGCAGCAGATTCACCAATCCGTTGGGCCAAGGCCCGTACATCGTCTTCGTCAACAGGAACAGAATGAAGCATCGCATCAAGGGCTTTGAGGAGGTTTGGCCGGCCTTCACAGCGGCGCAACGCCACGGTCGCGACCTCTTTTTCCACGCCGGGCGTGATGAGCAGTTGGCGTCCGCGAAGGACCGCTTTTAAATCCTCAACAAAACCATCCTCGGCCTTTTGGCCGAGGTGAATAAAACAGTTTGAATCAACGACCCAAACAGCACCCATGCCCATTGTGGGGTGCGGTCAAATCATCATGTTTGCGCCGCTTCCTCATGAGCGGTCATCGCGCCGAGGTTGGCGGCGATTGGAGCGATGAGAACGGTTTGAAGAACGACGGTTGGAGGCGTTTGAACGACCTTGTTGCTTGCCACGGCGTTGGTTCGGTTGAGGCGGCCTGCCCCCTGAGGGGCGGTTGGGTTGGTCGCTGCGTTGCCCTCGTTGTGAGCGATTGTTGGGCTTTCGACCCTGTCCCGGTGATTTGTTCGAGCGTTGTTGTTGCTCCCTGCGCTTCTGTCCGCCACGGTTGTAGCGACGCATGTCGCGCCCTCTGCCCGTCCCTCGTCGAGAAGGTCCACCCACGGGTGAACCTTTGACGCGGCCCGGTTTTTGCCCCGGTTTGGGGCGGGCTTTCTCAAAGTGGTAGGGTTGGTCTTCCAGCACCTCGATGTCGTGGCCGAGCAGGCGTTGAATACCGACCAGATAGCCAGATTCGGACTCATCACAAAACGCGTAGGCAAGGCCCTCACGGCCAGCACGCGCCGTTCTTCCAATGCGATGGATGTAGACTTCAGGCTCGTTTGGCAAGTCGAAATTGAATACATGGGTGATGTCTTCCACATCGATGCCGCGACTGGCGATGTCCGTTGCGACCAGAACGAAGACCTCCCCGTTTCTGAAGCGTTCAAGCGCTCGTGTCCGTGCCGTTTGGCTCTTGTCGCCGTGGATGGAGTCAGCGGGAATCCCCACCTTTTCCAATTGCTTTGCCAGACGGTTGGCGCCGTGCTTCGTGCGCGTGAACACGATGCCGCACGAGACCATTTGGCCTTCCAGCAAGTCGATGAGCAGTTCGCGTTTGTCCTGTTTGCGGACGAAGGAAACGTACTGCTCAATGCGGTCGGTCGTGGGCGCTTCGGGACTGATGTCAACGCTGACCGGTTGGTACAACATGTCGTTGGCAAGGCTACCGATCGCCTTTGGCATGGTCGCACTGAACATCAAGTTCTGACGTCGTTCGGGCATGAGTCGGAGAATGCGGTCAACATCTTTGCTGAACCCCATGTCGAGCATGCGGTCGGCTTCATCGAGAACAAAATGTTGCACTTCACTCAAATCGACGTGGCCTTGTTCGTGCAGGTCGAGTAAACGGCCAGGCGTGGCCACGAGCATGTCCACCCCACGGTGCAGGGCTTTGACTTGGGGCGATTGGCCTACGCCGCCAAAAATGACGGTGGAATACAATGGAAGATGGCGTCCGTACACACGAAGACGGTCGCCGATTTGGGCAGCCAGCTCCCGGGTTGGCGTAAGCATCAAGGCACGGATGGGGCGGCCGTTGGCGGGTTTCTCTGCGGCCAGATGATGGAGAATTGGGAGAGCAAACGCTGCGGTTTTTCCCGTCCCTGTTTGGGCGATGCCAAGCACGTCCCGGCCGTTCATGAGGGCGGGAATGGTCTCGGCCTGAACGGGAGTTGGCGTTCTGTAGCCTTCGGCGTGAAGGGCCTCGAGTATTCGCTCATCAAGGTGGAGTTCGGTGAAGGTTGACATCTCGTTGCCTCAAGGACGAACACCCCGGGACCAATGCCTTCGGACCAACCGTTCCGGTTCGTCGTCCAACCCATTCCCTATGAAGACCGAGGGTGGAAACGGTGACCGCGACACTGTTCATGTGCGATGAGGCAATCCTTCGCCCTCGGGTTTGATGGGCTGGTTGACGATGCATTACCATGGAGCGGCCCTTGCACGTGGTGACCGGTGCGTTCGGGTATTCTGGCCGGTGGATTGCACATCATTTGTTGGACCAGGACGTTCATGTTCGTACCTTGACCAACGCCGTGGGGCGGGACGATCCGTTTGGCGGCCGAGTCGAGGTTCACGGGTTGGATTTCGACGACAAGGAGCGCTTGGTGGATTCTCTTCGGGGGGCCGAGGTTCTCTACAACACCTACTGGGTTCGCTACAATAAGCGACAGCAACAATTTGCCCACAACACGGCCGTGGAAAACACTCGCCGATTGTACGAAGCGGCCAAAGAAGCGGGCGTGAAGCGCATCGTCCAGTTTTCGGTGGCCAATCCGACCAAAGCGCCGAATTGGACGTATTTCGAAGGGAAAGTGCAGGTTGAAAACATGCTGAAAGCCTCAGGATTGTCCTATTCGATCTTGAGGCCGACCGTGTTGTTTGGAGGAGAGCGGAACGTGCTCATCAACAACATCGCATGGATGCTGAGGCGGTTTCCAGTCTTCGGCGTGTTTGGCTTTGGAAACTATCCGATTCAACCCGTTCACGTGGAAGATGTGGCTGAAGTCGCCATTCAGCAGGGCCGAATTACAGAAAATACGGTGGTGGACGTAACGGGGCCTGAGACTTTTCGGTACAAGGATTACATCGGCATGATGGCGAAATCGATGGGGCTCAAACGGCTGATTTTACCGATGCCGCCGCTCGGTGCGTGGCTCTTTGGCCGGGTTCTGGGCGTTTTCTTGCAAGATGATGTCATCACGCGCGCCGAGATCAAAGGGTTGCGTCAAGGGCTAATGGCGTCGGATGCGCCCCCCAACGGTACGCGCTTGTTCTCAACATGGATTGCAAAGCACGGTGCTTCCTTCGGGATGCGCTACCAGAACGACCTCAAAGAACGGCGCTACAAAAAACCGTAATCAAAGACCCAAGGCACCGGGTTGAGCCCGGGTTGAGAAGCGTTCAACGTTGCCGTCGCCATCGATGAGGAACTTCTCAAAATTCCAGCGCACATCACCTGCTTCGCCCCCGGCCACGGCGTTTTGACACAGGCGCTCAAACAAAGGAAGGCGGTCCGAGCCGTTGACGTCGATTTTCGCCATCAACGGGAACGTGACGTTGTATTTGGAGGAGGTGAACTCGCATATTTCGTCGTGTGTTCCGGGCTCCTGGGCCCCGAATTGGTTGCAGGGGAAGCCGACCACGGTCAGGTCATCGTGCTTCTCGTGGAGTTCTTGCAAACCTGCATATTGGGGTGTGGCGCCGCAGGCGCTGGCGACGTTCACCACCAACCAACGCTCGCCACCAAGGTTGCGCAGGGTCGTTGTTTCGCCGTTCATGGTCTGGAAAGGTTCGTCGAGCAAGTGGGTCATATCTGTTCGTTTTCACGGCCCATTATGAACATGTGCTTCCCCCGCAAGACAGGCAAATCCTCTTCAAGTGCCGCTCTGTGGTTGAACCATGCAAGTCCTCATGGAAACGACCTCCGGCAACATCACCATCGAATTGTTCACCGACACCATGCCCATCACGGCCGGTAATTTCCTTGATTTGGTGCAACAAGGCTACTACGACGGTTTGCATTTCCACCGGGTGATCAAGGGCTTCATGCTCCAAGGAGGATGCCCTTACTCAGCCGACCCAAATTCTCCACGGGCAGGCACTGGTGGCCCAAAGAGCGGTGGAAAATACACCACCAGCGACGGTCAAACCATTGTGCGAAACCGCGGTGGAAACATCCCCGATGAACACCCTGAGAACGCTCAATTCACCAACAAGGTCGGCACCTTGTCCATGGCCAACACCGGCCGACCGGACAGCGGTGGTTCACAATTTTTCATCAACACCAAGCACAACGATTTCCTTGACTGGTGGGACACAAGGTCGCCATCCGCGCATCCCGTTTTCGGTCAAGTTATCGAGGGCATGGACGTCGTGAGAACCATCGAAAACATTCGAACAAACCACAGCGACCGCCCCAAAACGCCCCAGCAAATCATCCGCTGCACCGTTCTTGAGTGAGGTGAGTCCTTGGTCGTCCTCGCCGTGCACGGTGGTGCAGGTGGCGACGGTCCGTGGCGCGGCATGACCGATGCTGACCCCCAACGTGTGGCCTGCATGGAAGCGCTTCTCAACGACCTCGGTGAGCGCCTGCAAGCCGGCGATTTGGACGCCCTGGAAGCAGTCACCCTTGCTGTTGAAGCGATGGAAAACGAGCCCTTGTTCAACGCAGGCCTCGGCTCGGTGTTGGACGAAAACGGCCACGTTGGTATGGATGCAAGCATCATGAGAGGCGAAGACCAAGCCGCCGGATCGGTCATCGGCCTGACCACCACGCGCCATCCTGTCCGAGCCGCACAACACCTGCTCAAGCAGGGTTGGCCCGTCATGTTGGCTGGTCGGCCGGGCGATGAATTCGCCAAGAAGCACGAGGTTGAACAAATGGATTCGTCGTGGTTTGAAACCGATTTGCGAAGAGCACAATGGCAGAAGTGGAAATCGCAGCGATTGCGCCCCGGCGCCACCGACGAGGAAGATGCGCTGCTCGACCACGACGGGGAAGAGGATGGATGGGGCACGGTCGGCGCAGTCGCTTTGGACGTACACGGCTGTGTCGCTGCAGCAACGTCCACCGGTGGCATGACGGGTAAGCCCGTCGGACGCGTCGGCGACACGCCCATCATTGGTGCTGGAACATGGGCGGACCCAAGCATCGCCGTTTCATGCACCGGCGTGGGTGAGGCATTCATTCGAACCGTAGCGGCTCATTCGGTGGCCGTTCACCACCGCAATGTCGGGTTGGAAGAAGCTGCTCATATGGTACTCAAGGAGGTTGAACCGTTGGGTGGGCGCGGAGGGCTCATCGCTGTCAACGTGGACGGTCAGGTGGTCATGCCGTTCCAGACCATGCTGATGTACCGCGGCCTGTACGTTGATGGCGACTGCAAGGTGGGGATTGGACCGGACTTCGTTCAATCATAAACGCCCCTAAGTTCATGACCTGTTGAGCATGGCAAGCGATTATGCCTGTTGATGCGGAAGAAGCGTTGCGCCGAGCAACACTCATCCGCAGCGACCCCTCTCTGCGTGGCGTTTCTAGGCGCAATATTGCAACCGAAGAAGGCGAAGTGGAGTGGGAATACCTCGCTCCAGACGGCGATCCCATCGAAGAGGAAGACCGAATTCAACGCTGGAACAGCATGGGCTTACCTCCCGCGTGGGAGGATGTTTGGATTTGCCCCAACCCACGCGGCCACATCCAAGCGACGGGGCGAGACGTGAAGGGTCGACTGCAATACCGTTACCACCCCGACTGGACGGAGATCACGACGGAGATGAAGTATGACGACGTGGCGTATTTTGCTTCGCAATTGCCGCGCCTGCGTCGACAGGTGGCCCGTGATATCGATGCTGGCGACATGAGTCTTGACACCGTCGCAGCCCTCGTGGTACGATTGATGGATTTGTACAACATTCGGGTCGGTTCCGATGAATACGCCCGCGCCAACGAATCCTACGGACTGACGACCCTCAAATCCATGCATGTCAAGCACATCAAGGGTGAAGAAGCCGAAGGCCGCCACGACGTGGTGTTCTCCTTCACCGGGAAATCAGGCAAGGATTGGGACATCACCATCGAGGACGATCACTTGGTGGATTTGATTTTGAAAACGAACCGATTGGGCGCCAAAGACGCTGACCTCTTCATGTACATCTCCGAGGCCGGAAA
>CALGEM010000294.1 GCA_937881505.1 uncultured euryarchaeote | reverse complement strand
AGACTACCATCCGTTCTGCCTCCGAGGAGGATTTTCCCCTGCGAGCCAATTTCGTAGGCTACCACGAAGACGGCCAGTTGTCCGACCCTGAGGATGTTGCCGCCGCTCTTTTCCCGCTGATGACGGCTCATACTCTTGAGCAATCAGGTCAACGATTTGATGTCCGGGATTTGTAGGATTCCAGCCGCAGTGGGGCGAAGGGTGATAAGCCAACACCTTGACAGCGTCGTTGAGGGATACCATGCCAGGCACCGACCGTGTAGAAATTCGAACGCTAAAAGTTGGACGATTTTGCGTCGTTGACGACGAAGCTTACAAAATTCTGAGCATCTCAAAATCCAAGCCCGGAAAGCACGGCTCCGCCAAGGCTCGTCTGTCTTTGGAATCCATCTTTACGGGTAAGAAAATCTCCCACGTCGGCACGGTGACCGATTCCATCAACGTCCCCATGATCGAAAAGGGTACAGCCACGGTCACCCACATCGAAGGCAACGAAGTTCACGCCATGAACGACCGAGATTACTCCATGATGATTCTCCCCATGCCCTCCGCTGAGTCCGAGATGAACATCGAAGCAGGTCAGAAGATCATGTGGCAAGAGGCCCTTGGCCGCTACATCATCATCCGAGACCACTGATGGCGCACTTGTTGGGGTTTTGAAACCCCAATTCGCCGCCCCCTTCACGGGTATGAATTGATAAGGCCACCGCGTCATGCTGAGCCATGGAAGCGACAGAAGTCATAACGGAAAAGGACCAACGGGTCCGAGGATACTGTGCCTACGATTGGGGAAAAAGCGCCTTTGAGACATCGGTTACCACCGCCATCTTCCCCGCTTGGTTCGCTTATCTTTTCGCCGAAGCCAACGGCATCTCTACCAAAATGCTTGGCAGTGAGTGGACGGCAGACGCCATGTACTCCGCCGCTGTCATGATCGGTGCCCTGCTGGTGGCGATTTGTGCGCCCTCCCTCGGCGTCATCGCTGACCGCCGCATGATCAAAATGTGGTGGCTGAAAATTCTCACGGTCCTCGGTTCTGTATCGTGTATTCTTCTGGCCCTTTCACCCTACCTTGGTGTGTCAATGGGGTGGATATGGGCTCTCATCATGTTCATGATGGCCAACGTTGGTCTCAACGGTGCCGGCGTTTTCTACAACGCCCTGCTCCCTCACATGGGTGATGAGTCCGAAATGGATTCCATCTCCAACAAAGCCTTCGCAGCAGGCTACCTCGGTGGTGGCCTCCTCTTGGTCGTCCACCTCGCCTTGGTATTGGGCCTTCCTGGACAAAGCTGGGTGATTCCCTTCGCCATGGCGACCTCAGGTATCTGGTGGCTTGGATTTGCCCAGATGACCTTCCGCATGGTGCCTGAGCCGCACATCGAGAACGAGATGGAACCCATGGGTATGGTTGCCTCCACCAAGATGGCACTGGGCGAGGTCAAGGCCACGCTCTCGGACATCAAGAGTTTCCGAACCTTGTTCTTCTACATGCTCGCTTACTTCTGCTTCATCGACGGCATCAACTCGGTGACCGCCCTTGCGGGTGTCTTCGGTATCGTCGTCCTCGGCCTCACCACCACCGGCCTCATCTTGACCATTCTCATCATCCAGTTCGTTGCTGCACCTGCGGCCATTGGCTTCACCAAGTTGGCTGAAAAGTGGGGCACCAAGGGTGCGCTTCAATTCTCACTGGTCTGCTGGTGCTTCGTCATCGTTGGTGCGCTCTCCTTCGCTCCTCTTGAGTTGGAGAACCACGACGAGTACGACATGCAATACACCTACAACGATGAAACGGGCATGTACGACGCTATTGCCCGAGACGGCGTCAACCCCATCGCAGCCTTGCCCGAGGACGATGAACAACAGTGGGCCCTCGAGCACGAAGCCATTCTTCCCGTCCAACAGAACGAGGATTACAAGTCCGGTTATGCCGTCCAGTGGGCCACGAATAGCGACGGACCCGTGAACGTGAGCGTCACCTTGACGGCTGAGGCGTTGGCGGCCTTGGAGGCGACCATGGATGAGTCTCGGTTCTCCTACAGCATTGTGGGCGGGGAATTTGCCAACACCACCGGTTTGGGCGTCAACCACCCCACCAGCCTCGGCGATGGGATGCTTGATTTCATTCCAAAGACCGCCCGTGCCTTGGTTTGGGCACCGCTTGGCATGAGCGTCTTCTTCCAGTTCTTGTTGCTGGGTGTCTTTGGCGGAGCGCTCCTCGGTGGCTCCCAAGGGCTTGCTCGTTCGATGTTTGGCCAGATGGTCCCAGAAACTCGTTCGGCCGAATTCTTCGGCTTCTTCGGATTCTTTGGTAAGGTCGCCGCTCTGCTCGGCCCGTTGATCTACTCGGTCATGACCGTGTGGTTTGACTCACGTGTCGGCATCTTCGCCATTTCCCTGCTCATCGTTGCGGGCGCCATCATGCTTCGCAAGGTCGATGTTGAGGACGGTATCGCCGTCGCTCGTGCCGAAGATGAGCGCAACAGGCAAATGGATGCAGCCACGGCGTGAGCATCGCAACCGTCATGAAGTGGCTTCGCAACCCACCAACCGTACGCTGTGGCGTTACGGGTGATTTAGGTGTCAAAAACCAACGCTTCTGGTGAAAAAACCGTCTCCAAATCAGCTTACCGCCAGCCGGTTACGCCCGAGGGTCTGAAGGCCATTGAAGCCGGAACGCTCACGTGGCTTGACGATGAGATGTACAATAACCTGAATACCGGGGTGTTGGAGCAATACCTCGAAGAAAAGAACCTCGAGGAATCCTTCGAGGTTTCACACTGGAACACTCCCAAAGTGATGATCGGCATCGGTATCGGTGCCATCTTTTCGGGTGTTACCGCCTACATTGGCCTCAAGCTCGGTCTGGCAATTTCAGCAGCCTGGTACATCGCCTACCTTCTGGGAATGGCGCTCAAGTGGTCGCCTTCGGAAGTCAACATCGCCACCTCGGCCACCACGGGTGCGACCCATGCTTCTACGGGGTTTATTTTCACCTTCCCTGCCATCTTCTTGCTGGCCAGTCAACCCGCCTATGCGTTAGCGGATGGGCCTTTGGTGACACTCAACGACGGTGAAGCGTTCACCTTAGCCTTCATCGGTATCGTTGCGTCCATGTTTGCCGGGTTCCTCGGTGTCATGTATTTCATCATCTTCAGACGCGTTTGGTTGGTTGAAGACCCGCTCCCCCTTCCCGGTTTTGAAGCGACCCTCAAGATGCTGGACATTTCCTCGGATGTCAGCACGGGTGCTGTCGAGCACGCCCGTGATTCACTGAAGACCATCGGGGTATGGACCGTGGTCACCATGGTCGGCTTATTCCTCGTGGAATATCCGTTGATTTGGTTGAACGACCGCAAGGTTGCCCTTCTCGATTACATCGCTCAATCGGTTCACTATGGCGATATCGGCTTGGCCAGTTTTTACTCCTACGGAAAAATCCACCAGCCTTCCGGTACGGTTGACGGCATCTCGCTCAAGCAAACTCATTGGTCGGAAGAAACGGCCTGGAACCCCTTTGCCTACACCTATGTCGGCGTCGCACTGACGCCGTCGATGTTCGCCATTGGCTGGTTCATGAAAGCCCGAGTGGCGTTCTTGGTCAACCTTGGAACCATTGTTGGTTGGTTCTTCCTCGTCCCGTTGGCGGTGTTCATGAACGTCCCCATCTACGATGCAACCCAACAAGCGAACATTCCCATTCAGGATTACGCCAGCGGCGGTTCCGCCCCCCTGCAGATGATCGCCTTTGCCAAGACAGTGCGAACGATTGCCATCGGTGCCATCGTCGGTGGTGGTATGTTTGGTCTGGCCAAGATGTGGCGCACCTTCGCCAACATCTTCACCGACATCGGTGCTGCCTTCAAGGGTGATGGTAGCCAAGAATACATGGAAGGCAAGGGTTGGTACGAATGGCCGCTCAAGCATATCCCCATCTTCATGGGCGTCACCTTCATCGCCATGATCATCATTTTCTCCATCGGTGGTTTCTCCCCACTTGCTGCATTGGTCTTCGCCATGGTGCTCATCCTGACCACCTTCATGCTCGGTGCCATCGCTGTCCGTGTTATGGGTGAGACGGGTATTGAGCCCGTTTCCGGTACCTCCTTCATCGTCCTCCTGATGCTGCTCGGTGTGTTCCTCAATTTCCAAGACCTCTTGGACTTGAACACACAAGACGCCGTTCTCCTCGGTTTGGTTGGTACCACCGTGTTTGGTTCTGCCATCTCTATGTCGGGCACCGTTATTGGTGATTACAAGAACAGCCTCTACATCGGAAACCGCCCCTACCACATCTCTAAGGGGAACATCATGGGTGTGGTGCCCGGTGCCATCATCGGTGCAGGTGTCGCTATCTTCCTCTCCATCCAACTTGCAGAGGGTCGCATCCAGTTGATTGCACCACAAGCCAACGCCTTTGCCACCTTCTCGGTCATCTTTGCTGAAGGGCAAGGCGACCTGACCTTGCTCGCTCTTGGTTTCCTCCTCGGTATGTTCGTTGAGTGGGCAACCGGCATGGGAACATCCTTTGGTTTGGGCATGTACCTCGACGTACCTCACACCCTGCCCATGCTCATCGGTGGTGTCGCTCGAGACCGCTGGGAGGACAAGAAGCTTCAACCTCGCATTGAGGCACTCAAAGAAAAAGAGGGCACCACGGTGGCCGAAAAACAGCGTGCACTCATTCTGCTGAGCACCTTCATGGTCGCAGCGGGCCTTCTCACGGGTGAAGCCTTCTTTGGAACGGAATCGAGCATTCTCTCCTTCGTGGACTCGCTCTGGTACGATGATGCAGGTGCAAGGACGGTCATGGGCATCGAGACCTTCGCTGATTCTGGTGCATGGTACGCCATCCGCATGACCAGCCTCATCCTCATCAACGTGGCCGTCGGTGCCGCCATCTACTACCTGTTCAAGCGAGCGGGTGTCATCGGTGGCGAATCGGCCTCGGCTGAAGCCTGAGCGTGAACGGTTATGTCGTCATCCAGCACACCGCGCTGGGTTTGGGGCCTTCTCGTCGCTGCCGTCTTTGGTGTCTCGAGTGCAGGGGCCTTATTCCAACATGTGGATGCTGTTCCGCCCCTGCTTCGTGCGTCTTGGCGACTGCAGTTGACGTCGCTGGTGTTGTTGCCGTTGTTCTTGTTTCAACTTCGGACCATCGACACCGCCGTTGCCGAACGCTTCAAGAGCAAGCAGACATGGAAACTTCTGTGCTGGAGCGGCGTTGCCTTGGCGGCTCATTTTGGAGCGTGGGTGGCCAGTTTAGACGAAACGACACTGACGCATTCGCTGTTGTTCGTGACCGCACATCCGCTTGTGATCGTGGTCGGCATGATGCTCTTTGCTTCGAGGTTTGAGGGCGTGCGTCTTCCGTACCGAATGGAAACGATTGGTGCTGTGATTTGCTTTGTTGGTGCTGCCATCACGTTGATGGACACAGGTTCCTCGCAAGGCGACCAAACCGCAACGCTCTTCGGGGATTTGTTGGCCTTTGGTGGGGCTGTGTTCGTGGTTGGCTACATCGTCGTGGGCAGAATTTTGCGGACATGGTTGCCGATTTTCCTCTACGCTTTTCCAGTGACGCTCATCGCTTCCGTGCTGCTGCTGCCGTTTTCATGGCAGTTTGAAGTGGACTTCGGCGAGTACGGCGCCTTTGGATGGGTCGACAGTGAGTTCTTCGTTTGGTTCCTGTTGCTGGCCTTGGTTGCCGGTTTACTGGGTCATACGGGGCTCAACACCTGTTTGCGCTATATTTCTCCTCTCATTGTCTCTGTTGCTGTAACCCTCGAGCCTGTCTTGGGCTCCATCATTGGTTGGCTCTTCTTTGACGCAGGTGTGCCCGGCCAGTGGACATGGCTGGGTGGATTGGTTCTGATGGCGGGTCTGATGACCGTCGTCGTTGCCTCTGAACAAGCGTCCTTGTCCGAAGCGAACAATGAAAACAACCCGGCTTGAGGAAGGGGCATGGCTGGTCAACGCGGTTGGTTGTTGTTGACCAACGATGACGGCATTGAGGCCATCGGGTTCTCCATGTTGGTCAAGGCCCTCCACGCCGCCGGCTACCCTCTCGTGGTCATGGCACCTTCGGGCAATCACTCCGCGACTGGTATGCGCATCAACCTGATGAAACCCATGCCGCTACGTTCCCGTGATGACCTTCTAACCACATGGTCGCTTGACCAACATCAAACGCCCGTCCATCTTTTCGAACTCGATGGCACGCCCTGCGATACGATGATCGTGGCCTTGGACGGCGGTCTTGACCATCTCGTACCGGGGGTTCACCCGCAAATGGTGGTATCAGGAGTCAATCTCGGTCCAAACCTCTCACAAGATTCCTATCACAGCGGCACCATGGGGGCCGCTCGAGAGGCCGGTTTGTACGGCGTGCCTGCCGTGGCTTCATCGTTCACGTCCTTTGACCCCGAAGGGATGGAAAAAGCCGTTGAAGCGACCCTTGAGGTGGTTGAGCGAGCGGCCCGTGTGCTTCCCCTTCGTGCGGGTAATTTGGGTCGGCCAAACGGTCAACTTGACACCGGTTACTTCAGCGCCTGGCCAAAGCCAGAAACCGACGACCGGTGGCTCGAAAACCCCGAATCAGCTTTGCTTGAGGCCTTCTCCAATGGTGATTTGATGCTCAACATCAATGCTCCGGGAACATGGGACGGTACGTGGGCCACCACCCGATTGGGGGTGCGATGGTACCGAAATGCCGTACGATTTGATGTGGAAGATTCTACGGCCACAGCGACCTTCACCATCGGCGCAGCATCCGTTGACCATTCACCTGTTTTGGCGGGTGATTGTGACGCTGTGGAGGAGAACAAAGCCAGTTTGTCCTGTTTGGCCGTGTGGCCCCAAAGTCACCCCTTTGCTCTTGATGAAGACCTGCTTGCTCATGGCCTTGAGTCCACCGTTGATGGCTGGGCTCGTTGGTTATTCAGAGATTGAGTTCCACGTCCTCGTCAAGCAAAAAGTGGACCACGCCAATAGCCATGTGGCCTTGGAGCCACTGGTCGCCAAGTGAACGAATGACGACGTCATCTGTAGCGACATCACCAAGCGGTTGGTCGTCACTGAGTACGAAATTCACCGTTCTTTCGCTTGCTTTACCATTCGCTAACAACATTGCTTTTGGCTTCCACAAACGAGGCGCTTCTGCATCGAGAAGTACCGTGGTACCATCTTGCCACTCCTGCAGGGTGAAGTCCAATCCTCCACCGCTGTGGCTGATGCCTGCTGTGATGGGTTGCCAATGCCCGATAGGTGGGAGAGGTGTGGCGATGACCTTGCCGATGGTTCCTGCTATAGAACGCTCATCTGCGTGCAATCCTTTGAGCGTTTCTCCGTCAAATTTGATGCGGCGAGGTGGACCGGGTCCACCCAGAAGATGCAGCACCACCACGCTGTCTTTTCGAAGACCATGGCTGGTCATCAAGCCGGCCATGAGGGCCCTGATGAGCACATCCATGCGTCCTGCTCCGCTGGCCAAATCGTTGAGTGGAAGTTTTCCTTTCGACATGGCACGGTGGCCAACCACGGCAAAACGACGCACATTCATGCCTCCTTCCCGCGTTCAATGAGTGTTTGAACGGCTTCGTGGAGGTTTCGTGGAGAATTGAGGACAAAATGCGCTCCCTGCTGGTCAACGAGGTAGCCTCGTGGTTTGTTGGGCTTTCCAAGGTCTTCGAGCCGATTGGCAACCACTGCGGTCATACCAGCTTTCTGAATTTGAGCATAGGCTCGGTGAATGAGGTCGGTTTGTTTGATACCCGATTCGAGTTTGAAGCCAATACGGACGGCGCTTGAGCACTTTTCTTTGAGTTCCATGATGTGCTTTGGGCTTTCGACCAGAGGGAGCGTTAACGTTCCTTGTTGGCTGGCCAATTTGCCTTCTGCAGCGTTTTCAACCACGTAATCCAAGACGGCAGCGGCGTGAACCCAGGCGTCGATATGGTCGTTGCTCAACGCCATACATTCAGCTAGCATGGCCTCAGGCGTTGGGCAGTGGATCACCAAAGGAAGCCATTCAGGAGCAGGCACCGTGGTTATCCCAGCAACGCAGGTTACATCGTGGCCGTGTTTGTGAAGGTGGTCTGCCAGGGCGTAGCCGGTTGACCCTGAACTGGTGTTTTGCACGTGGCGTACATCGTCGATGGCTGAACGGGTGGCGCCCAAGGTGATGACCACGTTCTTTCGTCCGGGTTTGCCTTTGTTGGCGAGGTGGGCCAAAGTCGCAACGATGTGCTCACCTTCAGGGGTTTTTCGCTTTCCTTCCTCCTCCGGCCCCCACAGAACATGGACGCCTTCCTGGCGAAGGTCCTCAACGATGTCGTCGGTGACCGGGTCGGTGGCGAGGTCTTGGTGCATGCTTGGCACCATCATGATGGGTGTTTTTCTTGAACGAGCAACCGAGAGGGCCATCATCAAGGGGCCATGTTGGAGGCCGTGAAGGTGGCTTGCCATCACGTCGCGAGTTGCCGGTGCAACCAAGACAGCATCGGCGTGATTGAGCGCACTCAGGTCACCGTCCCAGTCGGTGATGACCTCGGTTTGCGAGGCCCAACGGACGGCTAAGGGGGTGATGATGCGCTGGGCTGCGTTGGTCATGATGACCGTCAGTTCAGCCCCTTCACGGCGAAGTGCTCGTGCGAGACGGACCGAATCAACAGCGGCAATTCCGCCGGTGATGCCCAACACAATGCGTTGACCGAGCAGGGCGTCGCCCCTCTGCTCAACGTCGGTATCACGCATCGCCATGGTCTGGCCAACCTGCTGACCGTCAAGACATCTTCGCTTCGAGCCCAGGCGTGAAACAAATGATTCAAATGCCCCTCGCACGAGGAAGAATCGTGGCCAACAGTCGAGCGGATGAGATGGTCCTTGCGGGGTCGGCGCCCACAGCGTTGCCCGGTAGCGACCCCATCGCACACATTCACCGTGGGACGAGTTTCATCGTTCTCGTCGACGGGGCCATCGTGGTGTATTTGCTCGCCACAGCCCTTGCCACGATGGGCTATTTGGAAGGTACGATGGGTTCCGTGTTTCTTGGAAGCGGGGTCTTTGCAGGCTTGATGATTTACAGTGGCTATCGCAATCGAAAGCCTTGGGCGTATTGGCCTGCGGTTTGCATTCTCTTCCTCGCAAGTTTGCTGTTCGCCATTTTGGCCTTCGCCAACGTTCTGCAGGCGCTCTTATCGGGTATCTTCTCGGGTCTCCTGCTTGCGTTTTTGATGGGATGGGCCGCCCTTGGATCAAGCCGAAGAGCGATGTTTCACTGGCACCCTGGCTACCGAATGGGTTACCTCAACCTCAACCCAATGGATTCCTTCAACCTCCAAGACGGTGAGATGCTCGCCGCCTGCCCCTCGTGCTTGGCAGTGTTGGCCATCCAACCCACCATGCTCGGACATGCTGACCGGTGCCCGCACTGTTCGGCTGCCCTGGTCAGTCAGGAACTCATCAACAAGTACAGCGATGAAGAGGCTTGAATTCACTTGATTTGTGCGATTCTTCCAAAAGGAGGCTTCTTGAAGGGAAGCGCTTACGCATTCCATGCGGAGGCCTGTCATTGTCGTCGATTCAAGAACGCCTACAACAATTGTTGGACGGTGAAATCGATGCAGCCGACATCGCTGACGACCCCACATTGGTCAGTCTTGCAGACCGAATTTACGGGATAAAAATCGCTGCCGTGCAACCGGTCAAGCCAAGGGACGCCAACGCGGTTCTTTCCAGCCCTGCAGCGGTGACTGAAGTTGCGCCGCCCACCGACATGTTGGTTGAAGTCATCGCTCCTGTCGCCCCAACGACCCCAGGTGTTCCTCTCCCGGACCCCAGCATGGCCCTGAACATTCCACCCGTCCCAGCAGGTAAGCAGAGCCCATTGCGCTTTGTTTTCGCCGGAGGGCTGCTCTTTTGTGTGTTGAACCTCTTTGGCATCTTTTCCTCCGCCTTCAATTCCCTTTGCGAGGCTGGCACGTGCCGAGGGGATGAACAAACTCGCCTGAATTTGATGAGTCCCCACAAAATTGGTGAATCGGACGGTTGGTCCTACTCTCTCCTTTCGGAGAGCATGAACGGCGTTGGTGGAACCGCTGGCGGCATCGGTATCCCCGACATCGTCGCCCTGGTCGTTCTTATCGGCGGCCTCTTCATGATGACTCGAAGGAAGTGATTCCTCTGTCCCCAGACGGTTGGCTCTCTGAATCCATTGCCTACATCGGCATGATGAGCATCTTGCTGGCGTTTTTGCTTGAAACGCGCAACGTGCTCCACAGCAAACAACCGATCTACCTTTTTCTCATGGCGTTCGGTTCTGGCTTGTTGGGCGTTCGTGCCTTTCTCATTGACGAGTGGGCTTTTCTCGTGCTTGAGGTGGTGTGGTGCGCTGCCGCTGTGCTGGCGTTGTTCTCACTGACCAAGTCGGCTGATGGCGCTGAAGATGAAGCGTCATCTTGATGAAACCGAAGTCTGCCCCAACATCATGGGCCAGCGTAAAGCAAAGCGGGGAATTCCGTCGAAGAGCGAGAATTTCAACGAGTGGTACCCGTTCATTGTTGAGGCAGCAGAGCTCGTTGACAAGCGCTACCCCATCAAGGGTATGGACGTCTGGCGGCCTTACGGCTGGAAGACGATGAAACTCATCGACGCCTTGACGCACGCAGAGATGGAGCGTACGAACCACGAAGAGGTCAATTTCCCGCTGCTCATCCCTGAAAATCTTCTCGAGAAGGAGAATGCACTGGTCGCTCGCTTGAAGCGAGCCAGAGAGGAGGGTGTTGATCCCGATGACCTGCGCGATGAGGAAGAAGAAGGCGGTTTCAAGAAGGAAGTCTACTGGGTGAAGCACGCAGGTGAGAACGACCTTGACATTCCGATGTTCCTGCGCCCAACGTCGGAGACGGCGATGTACACGATGTTCCCGTTGTGGATTCGCTCGCACAAGGACCTCCCGCTGAAGATTTACCAGATGGTGAACACCTTCCGCTACGAGACCAAACAGACCCGCTCCTTCATCCGTGTGCGTGAAATTCACTTCTTTGAAGCACACACGGCCCACGTTGACGAAGAAGATGCCAGCCGACAAATCGCCGAAGATTTAGAGATCGTTGACCGCCTGATGCACGACCTCTGTCTGCCCATCATCAAGGCCAAGCGACCCGTTTGGGACACCTTCCCCGGCGCCTGGTACACCATCGGCATCGACGCCGTTATGCCCAACGGTCGAACCCTGCAAGTGGCATCCTGCCACCACTACCGTGACCAGTGGGCCAAAGCCTTCGACGTGACTTACGAAGACTTGGACGCCAAGCAGGCCTTCTGCCACCAAACCACCTACGGGATGTCCGAACGCCTTCTTGGAGCGGTTGTCGGCATGCACGGGGACGAGAACGGCCTCATTATGCCACCCAAGATCGCACCCTTCCAGGTCGTCATCTGCCCGATGATTCGTAAGAACCTCGAGGTTGACACCATCGCCGTTGCTCACGAGGTCGCTGACAAACTCCGCTCACGTGGTTTGCGTGTCAAGGTGGACGACCGAGACCTCCATCCCGGTCAGAAGTACTACGACTGGGAAATCAAGGGCGTGCCACTCCGTTTGGACATCGGTCCCCGAGACATCGCCCAGGGTACGGCCTTCGCTGCTCGACGAACGGGTGGCAAGGAACCACTCCCCATGGACAACATCGTCGACGAGTGTTATCGCGTGCTTGACGAAATCAGCGTTGAGCTACGTGCACGTGCCTCCCAGCACATGGACGATGTGGTCCAACCTCTGCCTGCCTTCACCGAAGCCGATGGGCAGTGGAGCATGGACGGTGAGGTCAAGGACGGCCACATTTACGAACTTGCTTTCAACGGTTCAGATGCCGATGCAGAAATTATAGAACGCACAACAGGACTGTCGTTCCTTGGCGATGCAACCGACCCCTACGAATCC
>CALGEM010000293.1 GCA_937881505.1 uncultured euryarchaeote | reverse complement strand
ATCCTCCTCGTTAAACGCCTCGTCCTCGTCGATTTCCTCGTCCTCGCAATCCTCGGCATCGGCGTACTGCGTGATTTCGGCGGTCGGGGGTTCGGCGCTTTCCGGTGAAACCGTCACATCGCGAACCTGTTCGGAGGTTGTGGTACCGTCCGAGACCTCAAGGCTAACCTTGTATGTCTTGGCCTCGTCAAAACTCCACGAAGCCGTCAAACCGGTGGCGTCGATGTCAATTGAGCCCTCGGTGTCAAAGTTCCAGCGGTAGGTCAAGGACCCGTCGCCTGGTGTGGAACTCGAAGCGTCAAAACTGACCGTGGTGCCCACCTTGATGTTCTTGCTTGGACTGAAACTGAAAACCGCCAAGACCTCTTCCTTGTCAGCCGTTGAGCCGTCCTCAAAGATGCAACCGGCCAACGATGAACAGAGCATCAAACCCGCCATGAGCAGGGTGCGTGCATACCTTCCCATGGAGAGAGGTGGTGGCTCGTTCATCAAAAGGGCTTCCTCGTGTTGGGGGCCTCAAAAGGAGAACAGGCTGGTTTGTTTATTCCCTGCCATCAAGTCCTTGGCGTCCCAATCAAACGCTTCCGTGATTCGGCCGACGGCCGCCGCCAATCGTTCAGCGTAAAAGCGCCCGTCGTAGGTCACCTTGGCCTGCTCTTCCTCGGTGTCCGGCCAAAACACGGCGGTCATCGGGGGTTTGCTGGCGTCCGTGACGACGTAGGACACCTTCATACCCGAGGTGAAGCCAAGCCCACGCTCGATGCGTTGCTTGGCCACGCGTACCTGAACCATGCTGTCCGGTTTGCTGTAGTCCTTGGTGAAGTCAACATCTTCTGGCGTCTTCACCGGTGTTCGAACAACACGACCCTTGCACGATTTGGCCAACACCACTTCGCTGGCGGGCACCTCACACTTGCGAAGGGCTTCCACGCGTTGCTTGGCGTAGGCCACCAATTCATCGCCTTGGTCGGCCAGTGCGTACCTGAAAATCTCCTTCATGGTGGAGGTGAGGTAGATGAACGAGTCCGTGCGTTGTGTTTCATAGCCTCGGACCAGCATCTCTTGTGCAGGCCAAACCACCTGCCCAATGTAGCGCTTCTTGGCACCGTGGCTGAAAAAGACGGAGAGGCCCTTCTCAAATTCCAACACCGCTGAATCCCGGCTGTACCTCGCTGCGAGGGTTTGGCCAAACTCCACCATGCTGGCCACGGCCGCTTCGTGGGCTTCAACCATAGTGAGGGCCTCCTCTTCGCCGGCTTTGGCGCTGGCCCGTTCCTCGTCGGTGAGTTGCCGCGGTGCATCGGGGGAAACGGGGCTTCGGACAAAGATGGAATCGGTGTCGGAATAGACCACGCCATGACCTTCTTTTTCCACCGCAGCGATGATGCCCTTGATGTTTTGACGCGCCCAGGCGGTGATGGAGGAGCCCAAATCTCGGTGCGTGAAGCGGTAGAATCCACTGGCGAAGACCCCGTAGAAGGAGTTCATGAGAATTTTCACAGCGTACTGCATGGCATCGTGAAAGGCTTCTGCCACGCTGTCCTCTGAGGATTTGGCGACCTTGATGGCCGCCTTGTGTTCATCGCGTTGAGCCATCAGGTCTTCCAGCAAAGCCGGCACCATGCCTTTGCGGTCTTCGGCCAGCCTGAATTTGCTCTCGATGGGCGAGGTATGGTATCGTCCTTCACCCGGAGGGTCGGGTTGAGCCGGGTCAATGCGGGTGGTGTAGCAGATGTTGTGTCCGATCATGATGGAAGGGTACATGCTCTTGAAGTCAAGGACCGCAATCCACGGATGCAGACCCGCTTCAACATCGTGGACATACCCCCCGGTGATTTGGCCTTCCTTTGCTTCGGCTGAACCGGTCAATGGGACGGCGATGTTCTTTCTGTCGGCAAGGCGAATCACCAAGGAATCGATGAGTTGGCTGGTGCTGCCGTTTGCGGCGGTCTCGAACGGCACCATGGCCACAGCGGCCACGGCTTCCTTTCGGCGGACGGCCTGAATGGCTTGCAGAATGTCAAGGGGAAGTTCGGCGTCCCGGACGCAATAGGCCATGACCTCGTCGGGCCGCATTGCCCATTCGTGGTCCATGTTTGAGGCGTCAATGTCCATCTTGTGCTTCTCTTCGTCGTCGGGGAAGAGGAGGGTCGCAACAAAGGAAAGGGTCTCACGACGGGGTTTCAGCGCTTGACGTGCCTGCCACCATGCATCCATGACCACACGCCCAGAGAGGTTCCAGGCCCGATTGCTTTGCCTTTTGGGCACGAGCGCATCTCGCTGACGCTTCAATTCCGATTCCAGGAGCGGAGCACGCCCCCAGCCAAACAAGGCCTTCGTGCCCTCCCAACCTCGGCCACGTTGCAACACAGCGGTGCGGTCAGCCAGCCTTGGAAGGTCAAAGTTGTCGATGTTGTATCCCGTGATGATGTCGGGGTCCGTGGCTTGAACGGTGGCCGTCAAGCCCTCGAGGATCTCCTGCTCTGTACCCCGGTAGGAGAAGACCTCGCGCTTGCCGGTTCCAAGGTGCTCAACGCAGGCAGCTGCGCACAGCACGGTCTCGTGTTCGATGCTCGTTTCCAAATCAAAGGAAAACACGGTGTAGGGGACTTGGAAGGGTTCGGTGGAAACGATGTCAATCGCATCGCAGCGCAGGGTGCAATCCACCCCGTATCGGCCCGCACCTCCCGCTTCAACCACCTCGGGTTTGGTCGTGGGGCCGTCGTCGCTGCGGCGGTCGACCACGGTGCCGCTGAAGGCGACGTGCATGCCAACATCACCGTCGAGAAAGAAACGATTCACGAACGGGATATCACCGGAAAAAATTTGCCAAGACCTTGTCTTGAGCACCTTTCTCAACGATGGCACATTGAAGGGTTGTTCGACCTCAACGGTCCACACGGGTCGCTCGCCCAATTGCGTCCATTTGACAACCGGCCCGGTTACGCTCACCACATGCTCCATCGCTTGAACACTGGCAAGACGGTCGAGAACAAAGGATGGCAGTTCACCGTCCATGTCCCACGTTCCAATCGGAGCGATTTCGAAAGTCGGTCGCAGACCGTGGACGAGCAAACACATGGATTCACCCGTGTCGGTTCGTCCGAACAATTCCACCACGGTCAAGGGTTGGGGCTCACCGTCCACAACGGTTTGAGTGGAACGATAACGCCCGCTCACGATGCCCATGCGTCCCTTCATTTGGCGACCCTCATGGGTTTCAGCGTTCCACCCCATTAGAACCCATCTGCGCTCCTCCATGAACAAACAAGCCTCAAAGGCAAAAAATGCAAGAGCAATCCTTGAAAGCCTCATTCCAATGGCTCATTTTGTTAGGGCGGGTGAGCATGGACGAATCATTTGACTGGGACAGCCTCACGTTTTCCCTGACGCCGACCGAGACGATGTACCTGACCACAGCCAAGGCCGACGAACCTTGGATGCCGGGCGAATTGCGGCCTTACGGCGACATCCCGATGTCCCCTGCTGCGGGCGTCCTCAACTACGGACAAGGCCTCTTTGAGGGCATGAAGGCCTACCGGACCTCCACGGGCCGCATCGTCTTCTTTCGACCGGAAGAAAATGCGCGCAGAATGCAGCGTGGCGCTGATCGCCTGAAGATGCCCCCGGTGCCTGAATCCATCTTTGTTGACGCCGTAGAGCAAGTGGTCGCTGCCAACCAGCACTGGGTGCCTCCCTCTGGAAAGGGCGCCATGTATGTCCGACCGCTCTTGATGGGAAGTGGTCCTGTCCTCGGGGTTGCGCCAGCGCCTTCCTACACCTTCCTCATCTATGTCACGCCGGTTGGACCGTACTTCAAAGGCGGCATGGTGGCCATTGACCTGCTCATTTCTGAACACCACCACCGGGCTGCACCTGGAGGATCTGGCGGCGTGAAAGCCATCGGGAATTACGCGCCAGGCATGAAACCCAGCAAGGAAGCCAAAGCCCAGGGCTACGCAGAAGTGATCTACCTCGATGCTGAAACGCACACCGATATTGAGGAAGTTGGGGCGGCGAACTTCTTCTGCGTGAAGGACAACGTGCTCTACACGCCTGAACTGACCGGTACAATCCTTCCCGGCATCACACGAGACTCCATCATCCAACTTGCCCGACACCGAGGCTACGAGGTCGTTGAGGGCAAGGTGTCCGCTGCCTTCGCCATGGCCGCTGATGAGGCCTTCTGTTGCGGTACAGCGGCCGTCATTTCCCCCATCGGCTCCATCACGCACGACGGTGACAAAACCGTGTACGGCGACGGCCAACCTGGAGCGGTTACCGTTGAACTCTACGATGCATTGACCGGCATTCAAAACGAAACCGAAGAGGATGTGTTCGGATGGCTTCACCCGTTGCCTTGACGTCGGGACACAAACGCCCAAGCCAAGAAGAGCGACAAGAGCGTGCCCGATGCTGAGAGGAAAGGCGTGTCCTCTGCCTCCATTTCGGGCTCTTCAACCACCAAGGGCGGCGCAGGTTCAACCGTGATTTGGCCGACCATGCCCATGGATTCATGAGGTTCGCAAACGAAATCATAGGTGCCGTTGCTGCCTCGCTCAAAGGTGTAGGAATAATCCACTGCACGCTCAGGTTCGCCCGAATCGAAAACGCCATTGGTTTCAACAGCGTTGTGCGGTAAGGCCTGTCCACTCCAGAAGAAGCGAACCGTGTCGCCTTCCGTGATGGTCACTTGGGAGGGCGAAAAGCGGAGATTCGTACTGTCAACGGTGATGACAACGGTCTCTGGTTCGTCGGTTTGGGCCTCAAAATCCCCCTGCGCCACGCCTGCAAGCAGCACGACCGTCATCAGCACCAGAAGGGTTCGCATGTTCAGAAATGACCCTCAAAGGTTATCAATTTCTGTTTTGGATTCAACGGTTCTTGAAGCTCTTTCGCTTCTTGAAACTGCTGCGCTGTTGTGTGTTTTTGCGCTGAGAACGAGCACGACGGTCTCCCGTTTTGGGTCCGCTGGCGGATTGCTTGACGGCCTCTTGGCGTTGATTTCGTTGCATTTCGCGCCATTGACCCCCAATGAGTTGGAGCACCTCCTCTTTGCTTCCCGCGCCGATGGATTCCTTGGCGCCCTTGGCGGAAACCCACAGGCGGCCCTCCCGTCCGTGTGGACGGCTAGGGTGGGAGATGTTCTCTTCGCGCTTGATTTTGCGCAAGCCAACGGCGCGCGCCGCCATAAACAGGCCTTCGAGGTCTGGCTTGAGGACTGAAGCATCCTTTGGCACACGGCGTCCTGAACGTCGCGATTGTTTCATGTCAAAATAGCCCGGCCAAACACAAAGTCGGTCGGGGTTGTGGTCCATGGTCTCGCCTCATACGCCGGTCACAGCGTGCTCTCTTGAAGCCGTCGCTTGGCTTCACTCAAGCAAGACGCCGTTGATGACACCGTCTTTTCCGGGTCGGGATGTGATTCGCACTCGGCCTTTGTCGGTATCGATGACGGCGCCCTTTACGAGGATGTTTCGTCGGACGTAGTTGGGGTCGGAAGCGTTCTCAACCACGCTGTGAATGGTGCCGAGGGTCGTCTTCCCGGTCTTCGGGTTGTTGATGCTAACTTGGTTCGCAGCCATCACTCGGACCATGGTGTTGCCACCGGTCTTGCGGTAGATCTTGCGCTTGGGCTCACCAACGAGGGCGAATTGCTTCTCGGTGGAGATTTCGGTGGCTCGCTTGCCGCGTGCCTGAACCTTGCGTCCGCCGGATGGTTTGCGTCGTGAAATTCCGTGCCATTGAGCCATAGGGATGCCTCCTGCGTCGCCACCCACCGGCACGGGCTATATGAAAGCAACCCTCACACACAGCCAATGTCAATTTCCGAAAGGCAATCCCCTTTGGCATTGGTCAGACGCGCCACGACACGGTCGCCTGGATGCAATTCGCCCACACCCTGAGGCGTGCCGGTGAACAGCATGTCGTCTTCCACGACCGGCGCCCATGCACGCAGGGATTCAATTTGCTGACGGGGCGTGACCGACATTTCGTGCAGGGGCGTTGACTGGCGAAGGGTGCCGTTCACCTCGAGCGAAAGATGGAGCCCGCGCTCCGTTTCCACGAGGCCTTCCCACGTGCTGTCCCAAGGCGACCAAGGGCCAACTACGGCGGATGAGGTGAAGCATTTGGCCTTGGCCCAAGGCAGTTGCTCGGCTCGCAAATCGCTCTGCGTGGCACGGTCGGTCAAATCCAGGCCCACGGCAATCGCCACCGGTTCAAGGTCGCCGTTAACGCGAACAACGCATTCCACCTCGTGGTGCACTTCACCGGGATGTTGGCTGACAGGAATCGGGCCGCTGCCGTGAAGGCAAGCCGCCGGTTTGACAAAGAGAATCGGTTCGACGGCTGGTTGGTTGCCAAGTTCCAAGGCGTGTTTGGAGAAGGTTCGGATGGTGCACCACATGGCCATGATTTGATGACAGGGTTTCGGTTCATCAAGAGCGCGATGCCCAAGGATGATAGCCCCGCCGCCCTCGTCCGTCCCATGGCCAACGAGTGGAGTATCCGCAAGCGGCGACCTGTTCGGCGAAAGCACATCGCGCCCTTGCTGAAGACCTTGGAGAGCGACCTCGCCATTGACCTAAATGTGGACGGTGCTTTTCTCGAGATGGCCGAATACGGCCCGTGGACGATGGTGTTTGTCGACCGAACACCGCTTGTTATCGAACTGCTTGACGAGGAAGAAGAACGCTGTGTCTTTTTGACGCTCCGCGGCTTTTTGCAGCACATGGACGCGCTGAAATGGGTCGAGGTCGACCACGGTGCAATTCCGTTCTTGATGAACGGAGCCGATTGCATGGTGGCCGGCGTGCACGGGGCTGAACCGTCGGTTCAAGCCGGCGACTTGGTGTGGGTTCGCGACATGACCCACAAGCGCCCACTGGCCTTAGGTTGGGCCATGGATGAGGCTTCCGCTTTGGTCGAGAACACCAAAGGAAAGGGCATCAAAACTGTTCACTGGGTCGGTGATGAACTGTGGGAAATGGAATAATCAGCGCCCAGAAGAACACAAATAAGGGACGGGAGACAACAGGTAACATGATGCGAGTTGCGACCTTGTTGACGGTGCTCTGTCTGCTGTTTTCGACCACCCTTGGTGTGCAGGCCGGAGAAAGCGAAGGCGGCGAAGATGTGAACCCGGGTGACGATGTCCCGTTCACCGTGGTTGAACGAACCACGCCCTCTCAGGACAGCACGCCGTGGTCGTTGAGTGTCGCTCTGAGCCAAGACGCCGTGGACAACGGCACCACACTGCAAATCACCACCCAAATCTGTCTCAACAGCGGTGTGTGCGACCCTCCTGTGAACCAAGAGGCCGTTGTGAGTGACGATGGAAGTACCTACAGCATGGAACTCAAGCCTCCCTCCGACCATTCCTACGTCAACTGGCGCATCAAAGCAACCTACCCTGATGAATCCACTGAGAGCTTCCCCGACGGTGACTGGTACAAGACGTGGTCGTCGTGCTACTACCAAGAGGACGGCTACGGAGGCATCCACGCCGACGGCGACGGGTGCAACATCCCCGGCTCAGGAGAGAGCGAGGGCTTCTTGCCATCAGCGAGTTTGATGGCGGGACTGGCAGCCATGACCGGCGCAGCCGTTGTGTTCATCGCACGCCGAGGTTGAATCAAGCATCGGCATGATGCTCGACAAGCCGTTCAACAAATCGACGCTGTTCCATGGACCAGGCGGTCAACAACACGCTGACTTCACTGCGATCGTCGTTGAGATGGCCATCAGAAAAACCGGCGACCATGAGGTCACTGTCCACCAACGGAAGGTGCTCACCGGACACGACCAAACGGCATCCGTCTTCCTCGGCCCGGGCCAAACCCCACGCAAAATCAAGGGTTGAATCGTTGAGTTCGGCCTCAAGCCCGCCGGCCCGCAAAAAGCGTTGAAGAGCGCTCAACAAAGCATGGCCATCGCCCTTTTGTCCATCGTCAACTCCACCGTAGGCGGAGAGAAAATCCAACTCCGTTTCGTTTTGTTCCATCAGGTGGTCAAGACCACGCCCGTCCTTCCCCATCAGCCCAACTCCTCAGTGGAGAGGTTGGTCCAGCCGATGAGGCGACCGTCTGAGGCGTCGACGAGCAAGGAGAAACTCCGGTCTTTGTTGCCGTCTTCCCACTGGCGCTGAACGTCGACGGTCGTGGCGCCGGAGGTGTCAAGGAAATCGCTGAAGTCTATTCCAAAACCGGTGCCAGGAACGACGACGAGGTAGCCCATGCTCGTGGTTTCATGGAGCCCGTTGCTGTCGTACAGCGCCGAGGACCCGGTCAACGCAGGGAAGCGTTGGTCGTCCATCAATCGGGCTTCAATGGCGTGAAGCGGGAGCACCTTTGGTATGGCGTCTCGGTTATGGGTGATGGATTCGTCAAAGGTGCCTTTGGCAATGAATTCACAGGTCAAGGCTTCGCTTCCGTCACCTGAGACTGAAAAGTGCAACCATCCGGCTGTGGTGTCGCTGTCCACCCACGACAGGTTCCATTCGGTGGACGTGCCGTTCTGTTTGTCCACGGCGCGCCAGACGTACCCGTCGTTCTCCAAGGCCGTAACCGCCCCGGAAGCGACGCCGCTGAATTCGTCGATGCAGGTCATGGCTTCGTCCAACGGGTGTTGACGCACGGTGGAATTGTCAGGAAGATGGGTGCCGTCAACTCCCCAGTTCACGAGTTCATCATCGTCAGGGTTGAGGTCGTTGGCTTGCGGGCGGTTGTCGTAAGTCTTGCCCAATTCCACGGTCTTGATGCCCCGGGTGAGCGTGGTGCGCTCAAAGGTGTGGTGAAGTTCGAGTTCACCTTCAGGGAGGACGGCGTCAACACCGCGTTGCTGCCAGGCTGAACAACTGCTCTGAGAGGCCTCGCTGCTGCTGATGGCGACGTCAACCGTCTGACGAGCAGCCCACGGGCTATCGGCGTCAAGCCACATGGTCATGGAAGCATAGCCAAGACAGAAATCCCGGACATCACGATGGCTCGCGGTGACCTTCCACATGTTCGTGGAGCCGACTTTTTCCGAGCCGGTGACGCGCCATTCCCAACCTGAACTCGTACCGGTGGCGTCTTTCGTGATGTAGGCGTTGCCAAAGAAGTCAGCCAGTTCCACCGGTGCGATGACCATGCCCAAGCCCGGTGATAACTCCTCAAGGTCGCCAAGAAGACCGCCAACCCCGTAGGTGAACGCCGTACCTTCGTAGGACGTGGCCGACAAGGTGGCGCCAAACTCGAGTTCCGTGGCCAAGACCACTTGTTCTCGCAATTCCTCCCATCGCTTCAGCGTCAAGTCCGCCTGACCGGTGGTGGTGTCGGTGGTGAAATCGGAGCACTTTGAGGCGATGGGGTAGTGGCCTGAGAGGTCAAATTGTGAGAACGACATCTCGTTCACGCTTTCCACTGCCAACCACGACATCCCTTGGCCGCCTTTGACCTTCACAGCGCCGAGACGGTCGTCTGAGGATTGTGTGCTCAATTCCGCACCTGTACCCTCCGTGATGGAAACCGTGCTGTCGCCTTGGAAGCTCAACTTGATTTTGCAGTAGTTCGGGGGGTCGTCCAAGCGGTCGGTGACGAGTTGAACGTATTCATCGGAGGCGAGGAAACTGCCTTCGGTGATCATGTAGCCCATGCTATCGCCGTAGCGCAAGGAATCAGCGGTGAAGGGCTCAAGTTGGTTGTTGACGTAATACCAACCACCTGCGCCGAGCAGAATGAGGGTGAGCATGACGGCGATGGCTTGGGGACGACGCACCATTTCCATGAGGGTCATCGCCTTTTGCTCCGACCCTTTGGCAGACGCCTTCTTGGGAGAGGTCTCTTCGGGAAGCGGCACTTCCTGCAATTCCTCTGCCGTTTCTGCTTCAGCCACGTCCTCATCGTCGATCAAATCCGCTTCAAGGATTTCCGCTTCAAGGACATCGTCCTCGTCAATCTCGGCCTTCTTCTCATCGGCTTTGGCCGGGGATTTGTCAGCCTTGTCCACCTTGGGCAGGGGGACGTTTTCCATCGTATCGTCGTCCTCTAAGGAGAGCATGATCGGTTCGTCTTCGGCATCGTCCTCTGCGTCGTCCCCGTCCTCAATGTCAGCGTCGTCGTCCGTTTCGGGCTCGGAAGCCGGTTCTTCTTCTGCCGTGGTCTGGAACGTGGATGTTTCTTCGTCAAAGACTTCGATGCCCAAGGTCTCCTTATCCACGCCCGCCTCAAGCAAACGAGCAAGCAATTCGGCTTTCTTGCCACTTGCGGAGAGGTCGTTCAGGACGCAAAGCGCCTTGAGTTTCGCCACCGTGAGGTTGGTGGTCGGCTCCTCTCCCATGGTCTTACCTCACCAAACCGTAGGCCTGATACCTTTCAAGGCTGGCGTTGTTTTGTTGGCCTTTTGCATCAAATCCAAGGCTTGTGAAACCACTCAACCCTGGTGGGGAACATACGCACCGTCGGCGTTTTGCACGTAGACGGTTTGGTCGTAGGACCCGTCGGGCATCTTTCGGAAGAAATACCCGTTCTCTGCGGGCTCGTATGTCCCTTCATCCGCAGCAGGTGCTGCTGGTTCTGGCGCAGCAGCCGGAGTATCTGCAACAGGTTCCTCCGCAGGTGACTCAGCAGGAGGCGTTTCGGGAGGACCGGATGGTCCGCTTTGCTCAGCAGGAGGTGCTCCGGGAGGACCGGAAGGACCGGCGGGCGGTGCACCACCTGGACCCGCAGCGATGCGGGCCTTGCTGGCTTCTGACAGCACCTTGGATTCGGTGGTTTCGTTTTCACCTTCGAGGATTTTTCGCAGCACCGTCCCGTGCTTTTGCGCGCCAACAAAGGCAAACGCGGAGAGGCCCAAACACAGGATACCCAGCACGCCGCCAAAGAATTGGTTGGGGTAGAGTTTGCCTTTCACACTGAGCGCATTGCCCGAGGAGGTGATTTTGTCGCCGTTGCCGTCGATGTATTCTGCGATAAGGCAGTACTGGCCGGGGTCAATGTTGAATTCAAAATCGTAGGTGCCGTCGGCCAGAACACGGCTGGAGGCCTCCTGATATTGGTAGTCATGGGAATCGCCGGCTTTGGCCTCCTGCATCTTCTCGCTCAAGGTGAAGTCGGTGCAGTCTTCTTGCTGAATCACGTAAACGGCGATGTTGATGGCGGATTGAGTAGGCGGGTTATCGGCGGTCACGGTCAAACGCATCGGGACGTCAAAGAGGTCCTCGCCGTCAATGGGCAGGCCCCAAACCAAGCCGATGTCTTTCTCAGCGGATTTGCTGAAGTCATCGTAATCAGCGGAAAACGGCATCGGAAACAGGGCAAACCCGAACAAAATAGCAGCCACGCCAAGGTAGAGGAAGACGTTCCATCGTGCTTTCTTGAGGCGTTCTTTGCGCTCTTCGATGGACATTTCTTCCATCAACTCGTCTTGGTCCTCGTCAACAGCCAATGCGCCCGCTGCATCAAGTTCCTCTTCGGTCATAAAAGTCCGATATCCGCCGAGCACTTCAAGACCGCGACCGAAGAATCAGCGCACAATGGGAACCGATGGAACCAAGAACGACGCCATGGGCAAGCCCACCATGGGGCTTCGCTTGGCCGTTTTGAGTCGGGGGCCGCGTCTTTACAGCACGCGGCGCATCGTCGAGGAGGCGAAAAAGCGCAACCTCGATGTTGAAGTCTGCGACCCCATGAAATTCTCACTGGTCGTCAACCAAGGCAGCGTTGACGTGCTCCACAAAGGGCGTGCCTTCGCCAAAGACGCCGTCATTCCCCGCATCGGCCATTCCATCACCCAGCACGGCGTAGCAGTGCTTCGCCACATCGAACAACTCGGTATCTGGACGGCCAACACGGGCCAAGGCATTCTCCAAAGCCGGGACAAACTCAACGCATCCCAAATCTTGGCCCGTAATCGGATTCCAGTCCCCAAAACGGTCTATGTTAGGGATATTTTGGACGTGGAACACGCCATTGAAACGGTTGGCGGCCTTCCCGTGGTGGTGAAAGTCACCCAAGGCACACAGGGCGATGGCGTCTTTTTGCGCCACACCGCCTTTGAGGTGCGAAACCTCGTCCAAGGTTTGTTGATGACCGGAAAATCAGTTCTCGTACAGGAATACATCGCTGAATCCCACGGCAAGGACATTCGCGCCTTGGTGGTGGGCGACAAGGTCGTGGCCTGCATGCGACGGCGAGCTCGCGGACGAGAATTCCGAAGCAACTTTCACCTCAATGGAACGGTTGAGAGTGTTGTACTTCCCGAAGGTTACGCTGAAGCAGCCTGTCGCGCAGCCCGCGTGTTGGGGCTTAACATCGCCGGCGTGGACCTTCTTGAGGGCAACAACGGGCCGCTCGTGCTTGAGGTGAACTCCTCGCCTGGACTGGAAGGCATCGAGAAAGCAAGTGGGGTCAACGTCGCTGGAGCGATCGTCGATTATGTCATGGAAGACACGGCGTTTTCAGAAGTGGACATCAGCCAGTTGCTGAGGACCGTGCCCGGTTCGGGTGTGCTTTCCCTGCAACTGCGAAACCACCCAAAGATGGTTGGAAAGCGCCTGAGCGATGTGTTTGCATCCGTGCCCGTTTTCGCTCTCTCACGAGGAGACCGCTTGGTGTGGAACCCTGACGAGGAGATTCAACTTCGCTACGACGACGTCCTTGTGTGCTACGGGGAACTGACCGAATTGCGGGCCTCGTTGCGTCAAGCCATGTTGGGTGTGCCAAAAGAGGCCCTGATGTTTGACGAGCAGGAGGCCGACGGCGAGCAGACCGAAGGCTGAATCCAACTGCAATGAATTCAGTCACAAGGGTAGCGTTGTATATGATCCACGCAAAGCCCTTGCACGCACTAAATTTGTTC
>CALGEM010000292.1 GCA_937881505.1 uncultured euryarchaeote | reverse complement strand
TAGGAATTCGTGTGCAGACTCTGTGTGCCGCCAAGGACAGCCGCGAGCGCTTGTATTGTTACCCGTGCGACGTTGTTCAGGGGTTGCTGTGCTGTGAGGCTGACACCAGCAACTTGTGTATGGAAACGAAGCATCGTAGATTTGGGATTCTTAGGATTGTACCGTTCTTTCATGAGGTCATGCCAAAGGGTACGAGCGGCTCTGAATTTTGCAATTTCTTCAAAAAAGTCGTTGTGACAGTTGAAGAAAAACGACAGCCGAGGGGCAAAGGTGTCCACCTCCAGCCCTGTTGCCACGGCTGCCTCAACATAGGCAAGTGCATTGGCGAGTGTGAAGGCCACTTCTTGAATAGCGGTTGACCCCGCTTCACGGATATGGTAGCCTGAAATTGATATGGTGTTCCACTTAGGAACATGTTCTGCACAGAACTCAAAGATATCCGTGATCAACCTCATACTTTGAGCGGGTGGGAAAACATAGGTGCCTCGCGCAATGTATTCCTTGAGGATATCATTCTGTATGGTACCTTTCAAATCAGTCATTGATGCACCTTGCTCTTCGGCAGTAACGATGTACATGGCCAGAAGCACCATGGCCGGGGCGTTGATGGTCATTGAGGTGCTAACAGCGTCCAAAGGAATGCCATCAAAAAGGAGTTTCATGTCTTCTACTGAAGAGATGGATACCCCGACTTTGCCTACTTCGCCAAAGGACAATTCATCATCTGCATCCAACCCGAGTTGGGTTGGTAAATCGAAAGCCACCGAGAGGCCCATTTGTCCACGTTCCAGAAGGAGTTTGAAACGCTCATTCGTGGCTTCTGCACTTGAAAATCCTGCATACTGGCGCATGGTCCACAAGCGTGAACGATACATGGTTTCGTGAATCCCCCGCGTGTATGGTGGGTGGCCTGCTGGAGGCAACTCAGCAACGCCATCATCTTGGTTGAGGGAAAGGGGCAACGGTATACCGCTGAGGGTATTCCAATCAGCTTTGCGTTCGCTGCCCATGCCACTCACAAGGGTGGCCACTTCATCAAGACTCGCCTAGATTCAGTGCTCTACGCCGCCAGGTCCGTGAGCATGGCCGTGTGCCACTTCTTCTTCTGAGGCTTCTCGCAGTTCTACAACCTCAACAGAAAACGTAAGTGATTTACCTGCCAGTGCGTGGTTGAAATCGGCGGTGATGAATTCATCGGACACCGCTTTGACCAAGAACGGGGCAGGGCCCTGCATGGTTTGTGCGACAAGTTGCATTCCAACTTCAATGGTCACACCGCTCTCTTCAAGTTGAGCGAATTCAGATTTCGGGAACTCGGCGATCAATTCTTCGATGGCTTCTCCGTAAGCCCGTTCTGGACTGAGCGTGAATTCACGACGTTCACCAACGGCGGCACCCATGAGTTCCTCTTCAAAACCAGGAATCATTTGTCGGTGTCCGACTAAGAATTTGAGAGGGTCTCTCCCCTCACTCGTGTCAAAGACTTCACCCGTATCTGGGTACGTTCCTGTGTAATGCACGCTAGCTACGATGTTTTCGGCTACCTTTAGGTCACTCATGTTCTCATCTCTTTGTTGTCATTCGTTTGACGAGGTCTTTTAATTCTGCACCAACATCTTCTGGGATAACAAGTTCTGCTTCTTTTTGCTCGATGTAAGCCAAACAATCATCGATGCCTAAGCGCTCACCTTTGGCCCAAATTTGGCCCAAGACATTTGACCGGTGCTCTTCAGGAACATTGGGGTTGTCAAGGATGTCTTTTGCAGCGTATTTGTATTCCAAATACTTCTGTCGATTGAGTTTCTTTTCCTGCTTTTGACGACCGCCGCCCTTTTTGTCCATGCGACGTCGTCCACGGCGTCGGTCTTGCTTTGACTCAACCTTTGTTTCGATTTTTGCAAAGACATTCTTGACTCGCTTAGCAGGTGCAATGCTGTCGGCTTCTGGAGCGAGGGATGCGAGGTCTGGCTCAAGAGCCTCGTCGGAAATTTCGGTGGCGGGTTCTGATGTTTGCGATGAAGAAGGAGATTCTGGCGTGGCTTCAATGCGGGATGCACTCATCTTCGTCTCTTCGGACTTTCTGCGCAATTCTGCGAGACGGTCTTCGTGAGATTGAACAAGTGGTTTTTCTTCCTTTTTCTTCGGAAGTTCCACTGGTACAGGCGCAGGTGCAACGGCGGGGGCCGAAACATCACCTTTCTGCTCCAATTTCTCAATGGCCTCGCGTTGCTTGCGCTCTAAATCAGCCTTGATGTCCCGGGGTTGATTGACAGGAGTTTCTGCTGGAGCTGCCGGGCGACGAGCATGCTGACGCTCACGGTCTTCTCGGCGACGTCGGTGTTGCTGAGAAGCGTCTTTCGCAAAAGGATTGAACTCCTCTTTTCTACCCCGTCGTCCGTTGATTGATAAGTCCCCCAAGTATTTCTGCTCGCTACCCGTTAAAAACCGTATTCATCTCTTTTCGTCATGACCATACAATTGGCGTTTGGTCGGTCCGGAGGTACTGGTCAATTGCACTCTGCTCCAACGAAGTGGTCCGCTTCTTCAACTCGAGCCATCCAAGAAGAGCGATCATTGTACCGTTGTCGATGCAGTACATGCGAGGTGGTGCGAACGAGGCCCCCTCGCGGTCGGAAGACATTTCCTCACACATCGTTCGAATTCGTTGATTACACGCAACTCCACCGCCCAACAGGAGTTCGGTTTTACCGGTGTGCGCCATGGCACGTTCAGCGACTTCAACACATGAAGCGAAGGCATGTTCCTGCAAAGACCAGCAAACTGCATTGAGAGGTGCACCGTTATCGATGAGCCGTTGAGCAGCGGTCAGGAGGCCGGAGAATGCTAGGTCCATTCCGCGTACAGCATAGGGTAATTGGAGACCTTCCATGTCTGGATTGGGGTTCTCTTCGAGGTACGCTTTCGCCAATTGCTCAATTTTCGGACCTCCTGGGAATGGGATGCCTTGATTTCGTGCGAATTTGTCCAACATGTTGCCGATACCGATGTCCAAGGTTTCACCCAAGACACGATAGCGACCGTTGAGTCGTGCAATGACTTGCGTATTTCCTCCAGAGACGTAGAGCAGAACAGGATCATCGCAACCGCATTGTTGTCGTCCGATTTCGATGTGAGCGACGCAATGATTGACGCCGATGAGCGGAACATCCATCCGAGTCGCTAGGCCACGGGCTACCGCGGCACCGACTCTCAAGCAAGGGCCGAGTCCAGGTCCTTGAGAATACGCTACGGCACCAATGTCATTGATGCCGAGCTCATGTTGCTCCAGAACCTTTTGGAACAATCCGGCGGCGACGTCTTTGTGGTGGTCCGCTGCCTCTCTTGGATGGATGCCGCCTTGGTCAGGACGCAATGTGTCGCTTGCAGCAGGATAGGGTGTCCCTTCAGCGTCCACCAAGCCGAATGAAAGCGTGTGTGCCGTGGTCTCAATACCAAGCGTCCAACCTGCCATGGGCATTCCACAGACCGATTGTTCTTCAACCCTCTTCTCACTTACCGGGTCATGCGGAGCGTGTTCATCAATATTGGGCCGCTGGTTTCCTTTCGGAAATCGTCCGCCCCTTCTCTTGAAAATTCAGTAGAACCTTCAGGGTTAGGAATTGTTGTTGAAGAAGGGGAAATTAAAACAATCAAAGATTCACAAGAGTTGATTGACGAGTATTCCATACCTGAAGGACGGCACTCACTAATTGGCGAAACCGCCTGCTTTGATCTTGAAGGTCATGCCGTCGTTCCGGGCCTCATTGATGGCCACACGCACCTTCTCTGGGCTGGTGATCGCTCGAAAGAAGTTTCATGGCGACGAGAGGGGAAGAGTTACGCTGAAATTGCGTCTCTGGGAGGAGGAATACAATACACAGTTCAACAGACTAGGGAGGCGAATGACGAGGCTTTGCATCTTCTGGGCTATCAGCGGCTGCGGGAGGCTTTACGAACAGGAACGACGCACCTTGAAGCAAAGAGTGGCTATGGTTTGAATGTTGAATCTGAACTCCGCCTCCTTGAGGTCGCTGAACGCTTGAACAACAATGCACACACTCCTACCATTGACCACACATGGATGGGCGCTCATGATATTCCTCGGGGACAGAATGTAGACTCATATGTTGATGAATTGGTCTCTGAACAATTGCCGGCTATCGTTGAACAAAACATTGCACGTTCGGCTGACGTCTTTTGTGAACCAGGCTGGTTTTCTGTTGAACAAAGTGAGACTGTTTTGCAAGCGTCAAGAAATGAAGGTTTGGCACTGCGAATGCACGTGGATGAATTTGCAGACGGAGGAGGTGGGGCACTTGCTGCAGATTTGGGCGTGGAAACTGCAGATCACGCCTACCATACGCCAATGGATGTTCGATTGAAAATGAAGGAGTCTGGGGTCAATACTGGATTCCTCCCTGGTACGCCATATGCTATGGGGGATGCCTGGCCGAACATGGACGAAATTGTTGACGAGTCAATTCCCTTTACTCTTGCATCGGATTTCAATCCGAACTGCCGAACACTCAGCCTTCCGTTCATGTGTTCCTTGATGGTTCAGCGGTGTGGGATGCATCCACTTCAGGCAGTGGCGGCTGTTTCGGTCAACGCTGCGCGGACGACACCACATCCCTCTGGCATGCCCCACGGCATAATCGCAGAAGGAGCTGCAGCCAATTTCAACATCGTCGATGGTGTACATTGGGAATCGATGGTTTTGCAACCGTCGTCATCTCCTTTTTCTGCGACGGTCCTCAACGGCCAGTTCGCCTCTCATTGAAAAATACCTGTAATCTACTGACTCCATTGTTATGTTAAATGCCATCTGAAAAAATAAGAGTTGATATTCATGGCTTGGGTTGAGACCATAGTATGCTCAGGGAAGAAAGGGTCGGATGCTCGGTTGCGCCGAATGCTGAAAGCACGTCAAGAATTCAAGCGACGCCAGGAGGGTTGCATCGGCGCGTGGCTGGGTTTAGCTGCAGAATCCAACGCTATGATGTTGGTTCAATCGGCTTTTGTTTCCGAAGACGCTTGGCGAAACATCTCGACCGAGATCCAGAAAACACTCGATGCTGAAGACGGTGGTATTGAGGGCCTTTTACTCGGCCCACCACTCGTTGGCGTATTCGAAATTCCTGATGAAGAACTCCAAAACCTTCGGTTTGGAGAAATCAACTAAAATTCCGTGCATCTATTCGTCGCATAATGTGAGTTATGCGACATTTATTGCAATTGAGCAATTTGGAGGAGCCACTAAATAATCTCAATATGGCTTGCAGTGCATCGTTTTTCGGAAATCCAACGCCCACATATTCCAAAAAATCATCAATTTCGCCCACCAAGCCCCCCCTCAGAGGCGGAAAATCCGAAATTTTTGGCGAAAGTCATGGAAAGGATTCAATATCTCTTCCCAGTCGCCAGTCTTGAGTATCATGTCAGCTGTTGAGGGCTATTGTATGAAGTGCAAATCCTATGGTCCCATCAAGGACGGAAAGAAAATTGTCATGGCGAACGGTCGAACGCGCATGGCTGGATTTTGCTCCCAAGAGGGCTGCACAGGAAAGATCTCCAAGATCATCGCCTGAGTCGTTGACGTGAATAAACCGAATTGGTTTAATAGAAATGGCCGTTGGGTCAGTTTACCTAGGGCTCGTGGTCTAGGGGTTTATGACGTTGCCTTGACATGGCAAAGATCGAGAGTTCGATTCTCTCCGAGCCCACCATTTAGTGAACCTTTGCGGTATTGAATTTTCAATAAATGTGTTATTCGCCATAGATTTATTAAATCCCATATATGTTAGAATTAATTAATCTTCATCATTGGCGAGAATTTCAGGTTCAGGAAGTTCGATTTTAGCAATCGGTACATCTTCATCCTCGTCGAAGGTAAAATCAGTTGAACCACCGTCCCAACTTCGAACATCATCGGATTCATCAAACGATTCCTCGGGTATCGTGGCGTTTGGCCCTATCGAGTAGATACTTGGATCAATGGGTTGCGCAACTGTTGATTCACGTACTTCAGCCGCGGTTGGTGCCTCACGTTCTTCCATGATGCCGCCGGCGTGAAAGGTCCCACACTCCGAACAACGGTACATCCCTTTTCGGTCAAAGCAGCCGCAAACTGGGCAGACGGCATAACCAGAAAGTTGGTCCAAAGGGTCTTTTTTTGCCATGGGCTCACTCAATGAACATGTCTTCTTGATATCCAGTGACAAGATCACCCGTGCCGTCTTCTTCGATGGTCACGGTGCCTTCATCGTCATCAAATTCGACAATCTTGCCAAAGACTTCTTCGTCATCGAAGACCAAACCGATGTGAGAGCCTATGTCGATATCATCATCGCTTTCTTCATCGCCCTCGTCGTCTTCATCCTCGTATTCTGAATCTTCATCGTCCTCTTCGTCGTACGATTCACCGTCATCAGCAATGTCGTCTTCTTCATCATCGGCAACTTCATCTTCGTCGCCCTGGCCTTCCTCTTCGGATGATTCAGAAGCGTCGGATTTGTCTTCCTCAAATTCCCGCATGGCTTTAGCGCGTGCGCGCCATTCCGGTGCTTTGACCAGGTGCAAGAACAGAGTCGCTCCCATTCCAATCGCTGACAGGATAATGAAGAGGATGCCGTCCCAATAGAAGTTGGTTGGCATTGACAAAGAGCCGTTTTCGCCAGCCAATGGCGTTAGCGAGTTCCTACAACCGTCCTTCTGGTACTTTTCATCACAGGGATAGATATCGCCTTCGGCGATGTTTCCACTTGGGATAAGTCCAGAATCGTTGGGTTCGTAGGCAATATTGCCTCCACTTCCATCAACAAATCCGAACATACCGTTTGCGATGAAGATGGCAATAAGAAGACCGAAACCAACGTGGAGGATGGGCCAGACCGTATCGTTCCAGGATTTCGACATCATTCGCTTTTGCCAAGGTGAAGGGAAGACTTTCTCTTCAACCAACTCTTCCATGGTTTCGTAATCTTCCATTGAACCGATGAATTCAGTTATGTCGAGGGTTCCATCACCATCTGCATCTGCACTATCCATGATGGCGTTCACCTGTTCGATGTCAAGTTCATCGCCGTATTTTTCTTCAATCATGACCTTGAGTTCAGTGATGGAAACAACCCCGTTCCCATCAGCATCAAGTTCGTTGAAGAGGCGCTGAGCCGAGATATCATGTTCGTCCATAAGGTCGGCAAGGGCGGAAAGCGCAGCCAACGTGCTGCGGTCAGCTTGTGAAGACTCCGTGTCTCCATCGTCCTCTTGTCCATCGGACTCGTCTTCGAGGTCAAAGTCTTCGTCTTCGATGCTGCTTTCTTCATCGTCGTCCGTGCCATCCTCTGATTCTTCTTCAGCAGCGTCTTCATCTTCTTCGCCATCATCTTCGGTATCGTCTGACGCGTCAGCATCCTCGCTGGAGTGTTCACCTTCCTCCTCAGATGCTGATTCATTCTCCGTTTTCTCTG
>CALGEM010000291.1 GCA_937881505.1 uncultured euryarchaeote | reverse complement strand
TCTTTCAAGTTCCTCTTGCTTCTTAGCTTGTTTTTCAGTTACAACAGGTTTAGGCTCAGGTTCTGGTTCAGGCTCAGGTTCTGGCTCAGGTTCTGGCTCTGAGTCAGGTTCTGATTCCTGCTCTATAACTTCGACTTCCCATGTAAGATAGACTGAGGCCGTTCCTAGCTTGATTAGACCTTCGTAGTCAGCTCCATTTGTACTTGGTTCATCATCTTTGAAATTTACTCTGAATCTGATTTTGCCGTCGTCATCTGCAACAAGTGATGATTGTCTACCAACTTCATCAGTTTCAGAAATTACTGCATATCTCTTCCCATTATCTTTAGAATTCAAGTCTTGCATATTGACAAGACTGCCAGATTCTAAACCTGAAATCGTTATGATCTGCTTAGATGAAATTTCTTCTCCTGCTTCAAGTCCCTTAGCTGGAGTAAGAACAAATGGATCCATTTTGGTACCTGCTCCTCCCTTGAACTTTGGTTTAGCACTTGTGTTTTCTGGCTCTGGATTGGATGTTACAACAGAGTCTGTTTCCTCTTCCTCAGGCTTTTCTCCCTTCTCCGTAACATTGATAGTTACTTCTCCCTTGAATTTTCCCTTAGAATGCTTCATTACAACTTCATAAGTATATTCACCAATTTTTTCAGGATTTCCTGAGATTACTCCAGTCTTTGAATCTATGTCAAGACCTGCTACCAAATTTCCTGAAATACCATAAGTTATTCTTCTTAATCCTTCAGTATTTACTGTATTGATGTATTTCTTTGTGTATTCATGTAATGAGGGGACCATTCTAATCTTAGATTGTGTTTCGTCACCAATTACATAATCAACTACATTTGGATCATAAATTAATGAATTATCATATCTTCTCTTTAGAAGAGGAACTAGTAATAGAAGTAGAAGTAACAATATCCAACAGCACATTTCCGTCCAGTTCGTGTCATCTGAAGATGAAGTGTTAGAAGATGCAACTCCTTGAAGCATATCATTTACACCGTCACCATCAGAATCTGCAGGATTACCTTTTGCACTTGGATTATACTCATCTCTATCTAAAATTCCATCGCCGTCTGCATCTCCATCTGGATCTACTGGAAGTGGATCCCAGTTATCTGGAATTCCATCGCCATCTGTATCTTTGACTAATGGATTTGAACCGAGTTTTACTTCCTCAGTGTCGTCAAGGCCATCACCATCATCGTCTTTATCTTCATTGTTACCAAGTCCATCGCCGTCTGTATCAACCCATTCACTAGAAGACATTGGGAAGTCATCTCCACCAATACAAACATCTACGATAGTTACTGGTCCGTCACAAAAACCATCACCATCTGTGTCTGGATTTAATGGATCTGTAGCTGGATCTGATGATGTTTCATCAATATCATCTAGGCCATCACCATCATCATCTAATTCTCGCCCATTCCCATCTACAAAAGAATTATCATTTGGCGTTTGGCCATTTTCATGTCACCTCTCGACGTTCACGTCAACCGTGCTCCGTCCGCAGGCACCGTGGAGCGCATCGAACATCGAACGGGCAAAGGTCGTCGCCGAGGCCCGTTTCTTCCGGCCTACAAGAAGGAGAGCGAACATAACGAGCGAGTCCGCTCGGTGCATCTTCTTGAGGGCGGCCAGCGCATTGAACTGACGCAGATTTCCGGAGCGCTTGCACGAACCGTTGTGCCATTTGCCTATGACGGCGATGTGGTCCGCCGCGGTCAGCGCATCGGCATGATTCGTTTGGGCTCAAGAGTGGACCTTCGCGTTCCTGCAGAGGCATACATTTCTTCAATCATCACCGCGGAGGACGGGCACAAGGACCATCCCAAGGGTATGCATTTGATGGCAGGAACCAGCGTGGTGTTTGAGTCAAGAATGGAGGAAGAAGAATGAGTGGATGGCGAAGAACGGTGCCAGCTGTGTTGATTTTGCTGATCGTCAGCATGCCCTTTGTTTACTTCCAAGTCGGCAACCTCGTCTACACCCAGGCAGCAGCCAGCAGCCCGGATTGCTCGGGGCACTCAGCCCGTAACTCACCGGATGAGTTTAGCGTAGAGCTGTGGCACGAAGACGTGACCACGGTCACCCACCAGAAGAACGAGACACTCGCTGCTGAACTTGAACCTCTGTGGTTTGACCAGTGGGACAATGTTACCATCGACGTGCCCGATGAACCCATCACGTTGGCGGCGTGGGTGATGGAGCACGACGCATCCCAACCTTGGGTCATCATCGTCCACGGCATCCGTTCCTGCAAGGCCAATCACGAGGTGCTGATTCCTGCGGCTTGGCTTCATGATGCAGGCTTCAATGTCATCTTGTTTGACATGAGGGACCACGGCGACAGCACGACCGAGGACGGTTTGGTTTCAGCAGGACAACGAGAGTATCGCGACCTGCTCGCCGTTTGGCAGTGGATTCAGGACGAAAAGGGGACGTCACCAGAGAGCATTGGTGCAATCGGCATCTCCATGGGCGCGGGAGCGGTCACCATCGCCTTTGAGCAAGAGCCTCAACTGCAATCAATTTTCCTTGAATCGCCCTTCTCGTCAATGGGCACCATCATTCACGAAGAATTGGAGTTTGCGGGCTTCCCGCCGTTCCTCAAGAACGCCGCCATCTTCGCTGGCAAAGTTTCCTCAGGGGATGATTTGGTCAAGTACGAACCCATCAACGCCATGGCTGAAGTGGGCAATCGGTCGGTGTTCATCACGCAATCCTTGGAGGATGTTCGCATCAACATCCATCACGGGGAGTCCATGTGTGAAGCCGCTCAAGCGGGCGTGAACGAGGACGGTTTCGTCGACTGCTGGTTTGAATCTTCAGGCGTCGCTCACAACGATCGCGACAAGGAGGGCATTCTTTCTCACATCACGCTGATGCTCACCCAACCCGATGAATACCGCGACCGAATGGTTGGATTCTTCGAATCGAGCATCGGCAAACCGGATGCGGTGGTTTGAAGCGAGGGACGCTCACGGCGATTTGCGGTGATGCCCATGGCCGATGCCAATCCCCTTCCGCTGCTCGGTCAAGGGAAGAAGGGCTTGCGAATTCACGATTTGGTCAAGGCACCCGCCAACACGCCATGGGCCAAGGCCAAGCAACAATCGTGGGACGCCAGCGAGCCAGCCACGGTTTACACCACGCCAGAAGTGCTGGCGGACGGCACGCCCTGCAGTGCGGTTACCGTCATCTTGCGGACCAAGGGATGCCACTGGTGGTGGTCGTCTGGTTGCACCTTTTGCGGTTATTTCAACGATACACGAGACGATGTGACCAACGACGACTTGCACGCTCAATGGGCCGCCGCCAAGGCGAAATTTGACGATTTCAAAGACCAAGCGATGGTCAAGGTCTACACTTCCGGGAGCCTGCTTGAAGACAGGGAAATACCCGTGGCCTTCCAAGAAACGGTGCTGCGAGATTGCGCAGAACTGGGCAAGGAACTCATCGTTGAGAGCCGCTGCGAACAGTTGACTGAAGAGAAACTCAGTTGGGCGACCTCCATCAACAACACCTTCACAGTCGCCATCGGCCTCGAAGCCTACGACGATGAAGTGCTTCGCTTCCATGTCAACAAAGGCTTCAGCACATCGTCATGGGACCGAGCCGTGGCGAACCTGCAGAAGTTCAACCTCCGTATCAAGACCTACTTGATGTTCAAACCCCCCTTCATGAACGAGGCCGATGCCTTGGACCATTGCGTCAAATGGATCGGTGCGGTGGCTGAACAATCCGATGAAATCTCCGTGAATCCGATGAACATCCAACGTGGCACCGTCATCGATCGGCTTCATCGCCACAACGAATACCGGCCGCCGTGGCTCTGGTCGCTGGTCGACATGATCCGACGTGCGCATCCACTCATTCATCCAAAAGGAGGCGTGAACGGGGACGACGACCAGGTCTCTCGCCTCATCGTCCACCCCACGGCTGGAGGAAAGATTCGTGGCTCCCACAACTGCGGTTCCTGCGACGCCGAAGTGGTCGCCGCCATCGAGCGCTATGCCGTTTCGGGTAGCCTGCTGGAGTTTGAAGGCTTGACATGCGACTGCGAGACTGTTTGGCAAAACGAGGTCATGCTTGAGCGCCAACTCCCAGTCCCCCTCGGTCTTTCAAAACCTCGTCGTGGCTCGGTCGTCAACCGTCTTCGCTCGCCGTGAATGCGGCTTTGCAGGCCGTGCTTTTTCGTTCAAAGAAGTGGTGAATGTTTATCACCGCCCATCAAGTCGCAGGCTTGACCCCTATGGGGTCAATTTGAGGTGAACTGCATGACGAACTCACGAGCCCTGCCCGACACGACGGTCGGAACAGGCGAACCAGCCGCAAGCCGTATTGTCTTGACTTTGTTTTTCGTGGGCCTCTTGGGGCTCTATTCCCTCTTCTCAAACGTGTTCGGTTGGGACAACCTCCCGCTGCTCGGTGAATTGGTTCCCTTGGTGCAGAACCTTGGTGGAAGCGGCATCTGGTACTACCTGATTGGCTTCCTGATTGGCATCGGTGCGATTGTGGCGACCTTGGTGGGTGAGGTACTCGCTGAATGATGGAGGTGTTGTGCATGGAAACGATTTTCATTTCTGGCGGCTTCTTGATTGCCCTTCTCTTCCTTCTTTCACAGTCCCTTTCCAAGGGCGTTGGCACCGTTGGTGGTGCCTTGAAGCAAATCGGCTTGTTCATCCTGCAAAAGAACCCACCCGGCCTGGTCGACATCTTTGACGATAAGGACGGTAGCGGGTCCCGCACCTGGATGAACTTCGGAATGCTCTGGCTCGTGTTCGCTGCTCTCCTTGGTTTCTTGAGCGGTTGGCACAACTACGATCCGACGGCCCTTGATTCCCTTGCCAGCGTCGGCTGGTCCTACGATGACGGCTCAGCGTTGACCGACGCCACCCTCAACTTCCTTACCATCGCTTTGCTTTACGGCATGGTCGGAAGCGGCATGGTCGCCACCGCTCGAAACAGCAACGGCCGCATGGCCAGCGAGGCAAATGCTTCCATGGTGGCTGTGTTGCTCTCCGCTGTTCTCGTAGCCAGCTACCTGCTACCTTTCATCTTCGGTTTCCTCGACATCGATACCGAAACCGGTGGTGTGGCCACCATGCTCTACAGCCTTGAGACGCTCGCCATCGGTTTGCTTCTCGTCCCCGTGTTCATCAACGTCCTCATCACGGCCGCAAACCGTGGTGAACAGGAACTTCAGACCAGCGTTTGGTTCCTTATCATGGCGATCGCCGCTTACATCCTCTCCATGCTCTACATGTTCTTCGGGGAACTTGCCGGCGCCACCCAGACGGTGTGGCTTGCCGAACGTGTGGCCCACGGCTGGGTTCCACTTGCCCTGATGTTCTCGGTTGGCTACCACGTCATTCCGATGACGGCCAAGCAACCCATCTGGTCGGGCTCCATGCGAACCGCCAGCATGCTGTTGCTCTTCATCACGATTCCACCGTTCTTCATGACCGATGCCTCAGCCAGCAACTTCGTCACCAACCTCGGTGCTATTTTGCTCACCCTCGGTGTTTTGCCCATCTTCGCCGCTTCCATCAACCTCTTGATGACGGCGAGTTCGGGATTGAGTTCCGTTGTCAAGCAACCAGGTGCAGTTGCCGCAACCATGGCCTTCCTCGCGCTTCCCTTCTTCGCCATCGGTGGCTACTTCACCGCCATGGACACCTTCGTGGGCACTGGCGAACTTGGCTCGATGGGCGAAGTGGTCAACATGAGCATGCTGTTCACCGTTGGTGGCCTGCTGGTCTTGGCCGGTGTGTTCACCAACTATCCCAACGCCATCGGAAAGCCGCTCGCTACGCCTTCTACGGCGACCTTGGCCACGTGGATGGTCTTGGTCGGTGGCGTGGCTTCCACGCTCACGTACTTGACAGGTGAATTCACTGCCAACGCCGTCGCCGCCTCCGAAGTCGAAGACGTCGTTGCCAACAGCGGTGGCTTTTACTTGACGGGTGCAGCCATGTTCTACCTCGCTTCCATCGGAACCATTCTTTCCACCATGGTGGTTATTCGCACCGGCATTTCAGCGACCGGTCGAACGCTGGCTGCTGAGGAAACCTCTGACATGGCTACCTACACGTTGACCTCGGGTTCATCCACCACCATTCGCGACCTCATCGGCCGTGGTGTGGGCGTTGACACCGCACTGGTCGTGAGCGAAACCGAAGCCAACGAGGGCGGTTCGACCATCATCGCCGTTGATTCCGCTCTTCACAATGACGAGATCAAAGAATTCCCCACCACCACGGCATCGGTCATGATCGACTTCGTACAGTACCTCGCAAACACCAAGCAATCCGTGTTTGAACTCTTTGCCAGCATGGACCTTGACAATTCAGGCAAAATCGACAGCCGAGAATTCCTCGCAGCGCTTGAATCTTCCAAATTTGACGGTTTGTCGTCCCTCGATGCCAGCGACCTTGTTGAAAGCATGGACTTGGACGGTGATGGAGAATTGAACCTCCCAGAACTTGACATCGCCATCGCACAAATCAAGCGAGACCACGACATCGTCCCCTCCGAAGAAGAGGAGTGAACAAGCAGAGGGCGTGCTCCCGTGCGCATCGGTTTGGTCGGTAAACCCAACGTGGGCAAATCCACGTTCTTCAGCGCTGCCACGCTGGCCCAAGTGGACATAGCCAACTATCCTTTTTGCACCATTGACCCGAACGTTGGGGTCGCCTTCGTTGAGGCTCGTCTTGCCTGCCCCTGTCAAGACCTCCGAGAGAAATTGGAAGCAGAAGGCCGGCTGGAGCCCACGCAAGAAGACGACCCGCGACAAGGAAGTTTGTGCGAACCACGAACGGGCACCTGCATCGGTCACCGACGCTCTGTCCCCATCGCTCTTGTCGACGTCGCCGGACTTGTTCCTGGTGCCAGCGAGGGCCGTGGACGAGGCAACGCGTTTCTGGCCGACCTTGCCAACTGTGATGTGCTGATTCAGGTGGTTGACGCCGCGGGTTCAACCGATCTGGAGGGTCAATTCACGGGTGCAACTTCCTCTTCAGAAGACGCCATTGCCGCCGTCAAGGCTGAAATCGAATTCCTTGAACAAGAGTTGGACGCTTGGATTGGTGGTTTGTTGGAAGACGGTTGGAACCGTGGTGTTCGTCGTGTTCAGGCCGAAGGTGAAAAGGGACTGACGTCCTTTGTTCAAGAACGCCTCAGCGGGTTGGGGGCGACCCCACCGCTCGTCGCACAAGGCATGGCGACCTTCAACGAACTTCACACCTCAGACGCTCAACCTTGGGACTGGGACAGCGCCTCACTCCATCTTCTTGGGCGCTGCATGCGAGAGCAATTGTTCCCCATTGTCTACGCTGCCAATAAAATGGACATCGCTCCAAAGGGTGTGGTTGAAGCGTTTTCAGACCGTTCCATGTACGCGTGCATGGCCGACATGGAACTCGCACTTCGCCGGGCTTCTTCGGCGGGGCTCATCGATTATCGCAGCGGACAGCCCCGCTTTGACGTCCAAGCTGAAGCCACCCTCAACGAGGCCCAGGAAAAAGCCCTCAATCACATGCAAGAGCGCCTGAAAGCGGCTGGTGGAACGGGTCTTGCCAACCTTATGGACGAGGTCTTGTTTGACCGTTTGAACCACATGGTGGTCTATCCGGTGCAGGACGAAACGCATTGGGTGGACGGCGACGGACGTGTACTTCCCGATGCTTTAGTCGTCCCTTCGGGCCTTCACGCCAAAGCCCTCGCTGGACGCGTTCACACCGATTTAGAGGCCGGCTTCATCCGAGGTGTTGATGGCCGAACCCGACGGGTCGTTGGTGCTGACCACGAATTGGCCGATGGCGACGTGCTGAAAATCCACGCCAAGTCTTGAGCCTCAGTGGCCCTTTGGACGGTCGTAAGCAGGGGTTAGCCGAGCCATGTCACCGGAATATTGCCCGCCTCGGTAGATGAAGAGGACCGGAGCGGCGAGGGTGAGCAAAATCAGCAAGATGAGGAAAAACAGGCCCCATGGTTCAACCCCAGACAGGGTAGAGCCCCACAACACCCACAGGAAGGGGAGGTAGAGGAAGATGCTGTATCGGCGTGCTATGGTGGAAAAACGAGCGCTTGAAGTGTTCTTTTCGAAGAGCACAGGGACGTCTTCTTTCTTCACCAGTCCTTTGTCAACACCGCATCGAACGCAGACTTGTGTGTACTGGCCGTTTCCGTGAATGAAGAACTCACGAGGGTAGGTGCTTGCACAGAGTCTGCAGGTCGGCATGGCTGTTCCCTGTTCAATCCAGCCGTAAGGGATTCTTCAACCATCCGATTGAATGGCAAGGAATTGGGCAATGACGTGCTCCCCGTCTCGGGAACCAATGGATTCGGGATGGAACTGGACACCGTGAAGAGGAAGGGTTGCGTGTCGCAACCCCATGATGAGTCCAGAAGTGGCTTCCGTAGCGTTGACTACGAGTTGATGTTCACCGTCTTCAATGGCGACCAGTGAATTGTATCGCGTGAATTTCAATCCTTGACCTTGTCCAATGAAGACACCAGTCCCGTCGTGGTCAACTTCAACCGGCACGCCATGAACCGGTCCAAATGGAGAGGACACGACGTTTCGTCCGTCGGCAAGTGCCAGTGCCTGATGTCCAAGGCAAACGCCCAGCACGGGCATGGTCAGCTGACCGTCGAGTGCAAGGTGGGCCAACGCCATCGTCAGCAAGGCGTCCTGAGGGCGTCCCGGGCCCGGGCCGAGGATCAGATGTGTCGGGCGCAAACGGTCAAGCACATCGTGGAGCGCCACCGGGTCCAGCCACTGTTCACTCAAAGGCGAGCGCCCTTCGAGCACCACGACATTTCGTCCCGTTTGTGCGATGGCATCGGCGATGTTGAGTGAGAAGGAATCCAGGTTGTCAATGAACAGAACGCTTGGTTTTTCCTCCCCCTGAAGCGCCTCGTCCAGCGTTCGAATTTCGCCGGTGTTTGAAGAAGCGAGACTTCGAAGCGGCGGCTGGAGCGGGTGGATGGCCAAATCGCCGGTCGGCAAGGAGGTCTGCTCTTCTTTCATCCATCCTGCAGCCACCCTCAGTGCAGCACCTTTCCAGGCCGCTTCTTCAACCTCGTTCTTCGGCTGAGAAGCGATGGTGATGCCGCCTCCTGCGCCGACTGAGGCGTTCCAGCGCCCGGCTTTCCGATGGGCTTCAAGGGTGCGAATCAGGATGTTCCAAGCCGATTGGCCGGTGTGGACGTCGATGTAGCCAATGGAACCCGTCCAGAAGGAACGAGGCATTTCCTCCAACCGGTCGATGACGGCACACACCATGGTTCGTGGGCACCCCGTGATTGAACCCCCCGGGAAGACCGCTTGCAGTGCACTTGCACCCGATTCGGTTGGACGAAGCTGAGCGGTGATATGACTGACCAAATGCTGGACATTGGCGTAGGCCTCGACGTCAAAACGGTCAACGCTGATGGTTCCAGGAACAGCGACCTGCGTCAAATCGTTGCGCATCAAATCCACCAGCATCCGGTGTTCTGCCCGTTCCTTTTCATCGCCGATCATCGTCTCTCGGTAGCGGGCGGCCTCGTCAGCGGTCGAACCTTGCGGGCAGGTGCCCTTGATGGGTGAAGTTTGCAGCATTTCGCCGTCGCACATCAACAGGGATTCAGGCGATGAACTGGCGAGGGCAAAACCAAGGTCATGCGCTTCGGTGTAAGCGGAAAAAGGCGCTGGATTGCTTCTCAAAAGACGTTGGTAGACGGTGTAAGGGTGGTCAATTTCTCCTTGCCAGTGCTTGCCGATGTTCACTTGGTACACCTGGCCGTTGATGATGCCTTGGCGCACGGCTTCCACGTTGCCTTCGTGCGTTTCATCGGTGTGGGTCACCGCTTCGCGATGCGGTTGGGCAGACGGTACTGAAACGACCTCACCGTCCCACGGAATGCAAGCCTCAGCAGCACTGCACCACGCATCGTCCTGTCCAAACACCTCCACACTGTCGTGGTGATGGTCGACGACCACGCCGCCGTTCACCTGCCACAAGACAGCCAGCAGTGCACCCTCTGCAGGTGGGTGCTGAAGGCGAAGCGGCTGGGTCCACTGGACCAGGTCGTATGCCAGGGCACCCGACCAGAACGCCCGTTGGGGGAGGGAGGTGGCGTGGGGATGGTTGAACGGTTCATCAGAAGTTTCTCCGCTCAACTTTCCAAAGACGTCTTCGAGGTCCCTCGCTCGTAGGGTGACGCTGTGGTACCATGACCCGTGTTTCCATTCCTCTACTTCGGCCTCCAGTAGCGGGCACTCTTGCGTGAGATGAATTTCCCCATTCAAGGGTTCGTGGGGTTCTGCGCTCGCAAGCGTGCTGCGGGATGGTTGCCGAATGACCACTCGCTTGGTCGGAGGCGCAGCGATGAGGGAATGTTTGGCGAGATGCGAGGGTGGCCCTCCTGAAACCAAGAGCACACGGTCTGGAGCTCCAAAGCGGAAAGCCCCCTCGCCCACGAGTTGGTTGGCCTCAAGTTGCTCAACGAGGGCCATCACGTGTTCAGACATCGTGTGGCCCCACGACGGACCACGTGCTCTCCTCGGTAAAATGTTGGGACATGAGCCGTTGGCATGTCGTTGAGAGAACGTCCGAATCGCCGATGGTTTCACCATCCAATCCGTTGATTCGGCACACGCCCATGCCGGTGCCCACCACGACCATTTCGGCACACCGGGCCACCGTTCGTTCATTCAGTCGCCCTTTGACCACCGGCAACCCCGCATCGGGTAGGAGCGATTCAAGGACGGCCGCGGTGATGCTGTCTACACCTCCATCGGTTGAAGGCGACATCCACACTGTGCCGTCCTCGTCCAGCACCATCGGCGTACCTCGGTCTGCATCCACAATGGCGTAATCATGAACCAGCAAGGCCGCATCGCAACCAGCGTTGGCCGCTGCTTCTGCGGCGGTCAAGTAGGCCATCCAATCACCGTGTTTTGTGCCGTTGGTTCGTTCATTCCATCGTGGTGCAGGAACGGTGATGGCATCGATGGCCTCGTCGCGAAAGGCCAGTGAACGCTTCTGGACTTGCCATGCAGCATCTCCAGCCGCACAGGAAATCCGGGCCAGCCGCCAGCCTGCTTGTTCAGATTCGGCGGTGATGCTTGGTGGTTTGTCGGGCAATTCGATTCGCAAGCGCTTGGCGTGCTCTGTCAAACGCTGGCGATGAGCTGTCCAATCGGCAACAGCGCCGTGTTCATTGACAAGGACGGTCGTGAACACTTCTGAGCGTGGACCACTGTTCACCATGGTGCGCCCTCACAACAAATCGTCAAGGAATGAGGTGTCAATTTCCGGCATCTTTTGGGCAGGTGCTGGCTCATCCAGCAGCCCATCAAGCAGCGAGGGGTCAACCTGCGGTTTGAGTACCGGTTGTGTTGCTTGGTAGGCAGGACGACCGTAATCCGTCGATTGGATTTGGTTGGCAGCGGCGTAGATGTCGTTGGCTTGTTGGGTGGAGATGCCGGGCGGTGGTGCGGGGGCAGCAGTGGGCGCTGCTGGGCTCGGTGCAACCGATGTGGGCGAGTCCCAGTTGCTGTCCTGAATACCCCAGGTCGCTTCCTGCAATTCCCAGGACTTTGAGCGCTGTTTGGAGTTGTTTCGGCCCCGAACGACCAGCACGAGCAAGAGGATCACGATGAGGAACATACCGGCTGCGATGAGGTTGGGCGTGGTCAGCAACGATTCAAGGGAGAGCGGGCTGTCGCTATCGCCAACACCATCATCGCCATCACCACCACTCAACGCATTGAGTTTCACCGCTTCAACCGTTGATTTGGCCACGGTGTCATCGTAGGGGACGACAGCGACATAGTAGGCTGATGCGTTGGTCAAACTGTCAAAGACATCTGATGTGATGAGGAAGGAATTAGCCGATACCGTTTCGCCCACCATGGTGGCATCGTCCGTACTCGTGAACATCTCCTCGCTGATGTAGATGTGATAGCCGCGAACGTTGGCGTTGACCGAATGCTGCCATTCAACGAAGATGCTGTTCTCTTCAAACCACTCAGCCTCAACCTCCTCAATGTCCGGGAGATACACACCAGGGTCGGTGATGCCCTCGTCGGTGGATTCTCCGGATTCCATCTCGAGCATGTCATAATGAGCGTTTCCGGACGAGTCCATGACGACCACCGCCACCCAAATCTTCTGTCCGGCGATGACGGGTACATCGCCTGCGATCACGTCGATAACAAGTGGCAGGCTTGGAGCCCTGTCGAGCGTAGCGATGGGGTTGAGCGCCATTTGGGTGCCTTGTTGCCCAACCGTCCCTTCGAAGTCGTAGGTCTCTGCATAGACGAGGTATTCCCATACATCATCAGCCTCAGAGAGGTCAAAGGAAAGCAGCAAGGCGCTGCCATCGTCGTTGGGACGGTCGGTCAAGGTCAGTTCGGTCAATCGGTCAGGCGCCGTCTTGTCGTTGATGTTGTCAATCGGCGTCACGCTGACTTGAGTCAATTCGGTCAAGTGGACGTTGCCCTTCAGGTCGTGAACCGTCACGGCCACGAAGAGTTCCACATCGGGACGAATCAAATCGGGCGTGCCTGCGGAGAGGTCCGTGCCGTCCTCCACGTAGAGTGCCGATGAGATGGTCAACTCGATGGGGTTGGTGCGTTCGTCAATCCACTGTTTGTTGAATGAGAAACAACCGCAGGTGTTCGGGTTGTTGCCAAAGGCTGCGTAAGCAATGGACAAATCCTCCACGGGGGCGTTGGCGACCCACACGGTGTAGGAAGCGAAATCCTCCACCGTTGAGGGCTCCCAAACCACGTCGATGGCGGTGCCATCGTCATCAGCGTGGTCAAAGGCCATCAAGGACGTAATTCGTGGCGGCGTGGTGCCTTGGCCGATGATGTTCTGGAGCGGCGTGGCGGTCACTAACATGACCTCGTCGACGTTGCCGTTGAGCCAAACATCGTAGGCGACCACGCCAACGGTGAAGATTT
>CALGEM010000290.1 GCA_937881505.1 uncultured euryarchaeote | reverse complement strand
CACTTCAACAACGGACAAACGGGTGCCGTCTACTACACCGAAGACTCACACTACGTATGGATTCCCAACGGCACCACCCGCCTCGAAGCCACCTTCACGGCTGTGGAGACGAGTTTGGATACCGGCCAGGCCGGCCTGCTTCAGCTTGAGATTGACCTCGGCGAAGATGGGAGCAACGACGCTCAAGGGGAAGGAAATCGAATAGCAGATTCCTGGTACTATGACCTCACCGTTGACGAGTCGGCATGGGGTCAGTGGGCGCACTTCGATGTCTCTGGAACCGCCGTCACCCTGTGGGGCTTCCTTGGCGATATCGAGTTCTTTGAGTCCCGTGTTCCTTACACCGTGGACGTCATGTTGACCCTTGATCTGTCTCAACCGGTTGACATACAATTTGAGCAACGGCCCGATTTCTACTCCGACCTCAACCCAACCACGCCCTCGGATGATTACGAGAACGACATGGACGGCATGCTGACCTTCACCCGTTCCGCATACGACCAAGCTACTGTGGTTTCACTCATCACCCCAAAGGAAACGGTGGAAGAAACCAAGCGAACGGGCTTCTTTTCCAGCCTCGGCGGCGTCATCGCCGACCATCCCTTTGCCGTCATCATCTCATTGCTGATGCTGATTGGGGGGGCTGGAACGGTGGGCTACACCGTCCGCCTCCAAACCGAAGAAGATGCAGAGGAAGCCGTGCTCTTGAACGCTGATGAAGGTGAACTCCCCGCTGAGTCCGAAGACAAAGCGTGATTCACGGCAGCCAATCTTTCTGATTGAGGTGCGGTTTGAATTCGTCCGGTTTGTCGTGCTGCTCGAGTCGGTCAAGCAACCAAATCACCCAATGGAAAGTTCCCATGCCTTCCTCTTCGGTGACGCTGCTCTGCTCATGCATGATGTAACCCTGCTCAATCATCATCATCATGCGTCGCATGCTTGAGCCGATTAAGGAAAGGTAGGGTTTGTAGAACGAATAGACGATGTCAAACGAGAGGTTCCTATGGTAGGTCATGACGGCGTGGTTGGCCATGAGGACAACCACTGCATTGGTGGCGTCCTTTTGTTCCCGTGTCAGGGCCATCATCTCTTCCAGTCCAGTTTCCTTTGTTATCGCGATTCCAAAGGTGGCGAACCCTCGTTGAACGAGCGGGTTCTCCAGTGATTTGGCGATGGTCTGTGAAATCTCATAACGCCGATTCCGGTTGACTTCCATCACTTGGCGAAGACCGAACACCAGCGTCGCCATGATGGCAAGGCCACTCAGAGCCTCACCCAAATTTGCGGCGGTTTCGAGATTCATCCAAGACCTCCACGCGTGCGGTCGTTCAAATCACTCGCTTTC
>CALGEM010000289.1 GCA_937881505.1 uncultured euryarchaeote | reverse complement strand
CGGCGAAGAAGTGCTTGGTGTCACTGAAGACCTCTCAACGGCGTTGGAAGTGGCTCGCTGCATGGCAGAAAACGACCAGCGAGTCGTTTTGATTCAGGCTCTCTGAGTTCAGAAGAGGTTCCAAATCGCTTGAACCACACCTTGGTTCACGAGGTAAAAGAAACCACCCAAAAGGATGCAAGCAAGGTAAACTTGCGCAGGAGTGATCTTCCAAGATTCCTCGGATTCCTCATCGAAATAGCGAATCAAACCTGCAGCTTGCTGAATGCCGCTGCCGTCGTTTTTCTTCTTCGTTGCCATGTGGACCGGTCTTGGCCAGCGACCTCCCCCTTATGAACGCGACGCGTGGTTCATTCTTCCTCAAGTGAGGAATTCCCCGTCAAGTCAACAAATGGAACATCATCAACGCTTTCATCGTTCACTTCAAGGTTGAGGACCGATGTTGAAAGCGCAGACACATCCATGACATCCGTGCCATCCGAAACGACCGTTTTTGGAGCCACGACGATATCTCCACCACCATCGCTGCTGAGTTGAATCAGGCTGGCCTCGAGGCGAGCCAGTGCCCGTTCAACACCCGGTGCATTGTCTTCTGCCAGGGCTCGATGTGCCATGTGCAAATCTTCATCCAGAAGACCCTGCCAGGTGGCGTGGTCAATGTCTTCGCCACGGTGTTCAAGAACTGCGGTGCATCGGAGTTTCATGGCTTCAATCGCTTCCTTAAGCGCCCGACGCCCGGTCTCGAAGAGGTTACGCCATTGTCGCTCATTTTCTTTCAGACTGATGCCGTTGTGGTGGCGGTGCAGCCATCGCCGGGCCGACCGCTGATGGGCCATCTCCCAGGGCGATTGCCCCAGCGAACTGGTCAGGTCGAGGACGAGTCGGGCACGGCTTGAGACCGGGCCTTCCAGTCTGATGATGTTGAGATAACCCGTCGTGAACAACCCCCATGCCCAGTAAGGGCGGGAGACAATGCTCACCTTGAGGTCGCCACTGGTCGTCTGCAAAACCCATCGCTGCTCGTTGTATCCCGGCGCTTCGGTAAACTCTGGCGTTTCCGGGTGGGGCAATTGAGAGAGTAGGGCTTTGGCAACATCGCCGAGGTAAACAACATTGCTCGGGCCGTTAAAGTGCCGTCCTCGAAGGAGCTGATGGGCTGTGTCAATTTTGTGCGAAGCGTCGGCTTGGCGCACTTGGGCGACCAACACCGAAACCGAGGCGTCGAGAACATCGTCCATCGTGACCCCTCACGCTGATTCTCCCATCCACAAGCGACCGCCCAATTCTTCCCATTCAATGGATTGCGGCTGACAGCAATTGTGGTAATTGGTGAATTCCCCAAAGTACCACTCGTCGCCCACGAGGAAAAAATCCGCTCGCGTATAGTCGATGTCTTCCGCCAATTGTTCAGCCGTTTTGATGAGGCGTTCTCGTTGTTCGTCGGTTAACAATCCGTGGAGCGTCTCGGGTAAATCACCCTGAGACCATGGGGAGCCAGTTTGCTCAATTCGCTTTCCGCTCAGGTCGTAAATGGCCTGGCAGTGTTGGTCAAATCGCCCGGTATCGTATTGGATGAATCCCGCTTTACCGTGGAAGACATGCACCTTCCAGTCGTTCGGAAGAGCCCCTTCATGTAACAACAATTGTTCCACCATGATGCCTCGAGGCTGAATGTTCGCAGCACCCCATTCAAGTTGAACCGGGTACATCTTGTTCAGACAACGACGAAGGTTGCGTTCAATTCGCCATTTTGGCCACGGGATGCCATATTGGTCGCGTCCTTTACGGATGATTCGATAGCCGTTTTTCTGTCGAGCCCAAGGCCGAAATTGTCGATTTACGCCAGGGAGCGGCGTCTTGCCGTTGTCCATAATGAACAGCGCTTCGCCCGACCAATGATTGGTTTTGATGACACAACGTTCGGGCAAATCAGCCCACGGCAGGCGCGTCGTCTCTGTGCTCCAATGGTAAAGGTCGGTCAAGCGACCCATGTTTTTTGAAGCAACCAAAGCGCGGGAGGCGTATTTGTCTTCCATGGTGATGAGGAGCGGATTTCGATCTTCTACGCAACGCTTGAGTTGCAATTGGCTGTAGTGATGGGCCTTTGTTGGGTCGAGCTTGTGGTAGGGTTGGGTGCCCCCAGGCAACAAGTCGTCCATGCCTCTGCCAAGAGCAAAGCACTCAAGAAGCAACCGCCTCAAGACATCATCACCATGCCAAGGGAAGGTTCAAGTTAGGTCACCTTCATCCTCTAATCGGTGAAACCATGGCAGGTAAAGAGAAAGGTTCGGGACTCACATCGCTCCCCGGTGTTGGTGCGGCAACGGCAAAAAAATTGCAAGCAGCAAAATTAGGAACCGTCGCAAAGCTTGCGAAAGCTAGCGTTGGCGACTTGAAAAAGGCCGGTTTGTCGGCCGCTATCGCCAAGAAAGTCCACGCGGCCGCTAAGGCAGCGAGTGCCACAAAAACCACGGCGAAAAAGGCGACCAAGAAGGCCGCAGAATCAGCCAAAAAAGCCACTACTAAAGCCAAAACCGCCTCGAAAAAGGCCAGTGAGAAGGCATCCAAAGCCTCGTCCAAGGCCAGCAAAGCAGCCAAAGAAGCCACACAAAAGGCCGTTGGAAAAGGTCAGAAGGTGGCTGAAAAAGTCGTCGAGAAAACCAAGTCGGCTGGCACCAGTCTCAAAACGACCAAGGACAAAGACCGAAAAGGCGCCACCATCAAGGTCCCCAAGTCCGTAAAGGACATGCCTTGGTTCAAAAAAGGGTGAAATCATCGCTATCTTTGAAGACCGTCGTTTCAAACACGGTTCATGCCAAGGCGCAAATACGGACGTCTTCGCAAAACGGTTGAACAGCCGCCAAAAGGGAATTGTTCTCGGTGCCGTTCAGGCAAACACTGCCCCATTGAGGGCCATCAAGGGAACTCGGTGCATCCTCACCGAGCATGGACGGGGCCGGAACAGGTTTCGAAACGCAAGAAATCCACGTCGTGATTACACCACGCCATGACTGCTCGTCGACGGCGTTGTTTCCTCCACTGGATTGGTTTCAATCGGGGCCTCATCCATATCCTCGCGCATGGACTGGGCGCGGTGGTAAACCTCTCGCAGCGTTTGGTCTGAAATTTCGAGATAGACGCGCGTTGTAGCGATGGTGGCGTGTCCCATCAAGCGTTGAATGGTGACCAAGTCAGCGCCGCGTTCCAACAACCCGGTGGCAAAATTGTGGCGCAGCACGTGCGGTGTCAATTTTCCTTTGGGCAGCCCTGCTTCTTGACCCAATGCATCCATCATTCGCTGGACGCCTCGGGGCTGAAGCCGACGGCCGTGGCGATTGACAAAGCACGCTTGTTCCCCCTCGGGCGCCAAACGGGTACGAATCGGGATCCACGCTCGCAAGCGAGCAACGGTTCGGGCCGTGAAGAGCACAAGGCGGTCTTTGTCGCCTTTTCCGCCGAGAACACGGGCTGACCCGTCATCAAAATCGATGTCTTCGAGGTTCAATTCGCAGACTTCGCTCACGCGCAAGCCTGTATCAAGCATCATCGTGACCACCAGCGAAGTCGCGGGGTCTTCGCTGATTTCGGCCGTTTCCAAGACCGTGGTCAATTCTCTTCGAGTGAGCGTTCGAGGAAGTCGTTTGCCGGTGCGTGCACGCTGGAGATGGTCCGGCCAACGAAGTCCGAGCCAGGCGATGAGGTGTCGAGCAGCCGCAAGTCGGGCGTTGTAGGTGGTGGGCCGAAGGCCAGCAATGCTGTGAGCCCAGAGGTCCAAACGTCCCCCCATTGGTTCCATGCGTTCAGCCAGCGTTTCGATGGTGAGGTTTTCGTACGCCTCTTCGCTGAGGACATCTTCGCCTGGGAGCACGGTTTCAATCAGCGGTCGCAGGCCGTAGAAGTATGATTTCTGTGTGTTTTCAGATTTGTTTTCAGTCTGAAGTTGTCGCTGATAACATCCAAGCCACGGGAGGTGGCGAAGGTGGGTCAATCTGGCAGGAAGCGAGAGTTGCTCATCCGCCAAGCGTAACTGGCTTGGCTTCCGCGCCTTTGGTTGTGGCGTTCGCATCTCTCGTCTTTTCATTCGGCGTCACCGCCTCCCGCCGAAGCGGGTGTGCATCCCATGTCCCGGAGGACATGCGGAAAATAGTGGCCGTGTTTATCAACTCATCGTTGAACAAGAAGATGAAGAAAGGGAAGGGACCTTTTCCGTGCCTTGGCACGAGAAAGGTCGTTGTACAACTCAGAGAGCTGGAAGAAGGGTCAGCAGCAGGCTGCACTCAAAGGTGCTCGATGCCTTGCTTCTTGACGTTGGCCTTCTTGATCATATCTGGCAACCAGTCAGGTCCGCCAGCAGGCTTGGGGACCATCGAGATGCTGCCCGTGAAGACGTGGACCCGCTTGGTTCCACGCTCTCGTAGGCGGATGGTCGTGTGTCCGCGGGTTGCGGCCTTCAAGGCTGCACCGCGGGGTTGCTTGCTCGCAAATACCTGGCTCGTGTCTTTTCCGTTCTCCATGAGAACGAAGTATTTCTTTCCGTCTGACATTGGATTACCTCCAAATCGTCCTTGTGCCGTTGAGCATATAATGTTTTTCCCGAAAAAAGGGGATACTGCGCCACATATGCCGCTCAGTACCCCATTCCGAAAGGCCTTTTTCACCCGATTTCCATTCAGTCCATCGTTTTGAAATCATTCAATCGAGGTCTGCACCGGCAAGAGTTTTCGTGTTCACGACACCATCAACACAGCGAATGTGTTCAACCACGGCTTTGGCGATGGTCGCAAGGTCGTCAGCTTCCAACTTCACGATCAGGTCATGATCGCCAAAGAGGACGGTCGCATCGGTAACATGTGGAAGGGATTTGACGCCTTCGTAAACCTGCTGCTCCATTCCAGGTTGGACGTTGATGAGGACGTAACCGATTGCCATGGTGCTCTGTTGACCACGGGTGGCGCTAGCACATCACCCTTCCGCTTGGGGTTCGTGGGCATCGAGTGTCCGCTTTGCTTCTTCCACATACGCTGTCCATTGTTCGGACGCCCACCCCTCGGGAAGCGGCCCGTCCAGCCACCGGTGGTATTCCTCAAGCGTCCATCCTTCAGGAACGATATCCGGAAGCTCGGGCTCTGAGGGCCCATCGAGGAGGCCAACGGCTTCTTCTTGCTCAAACAAGTCTTCCGTGCTGACGTGTGTCTCGGTCTCTTCCGTGTTCCATTTTTCTTCGTCGTCAACTCTGCCCCGCTTCCTTACCAACCATCCGGTCATGACCAGAATGGAGGCCAGCAGGGCGAGGGGCAAGACAAGATTGAGGTTCACCGCCTCAGTTCCAGTTGAAGGCCGTTGGATGTTTTGTTCAGAGGCGTTACATGTAACGCAGTCATCTGCTCCCCCAACTTCAACGGTGGCGTTGATGAAAAAGGATTGCTGGAGGTTGTCCAAACAGGTGATGTTCACCATCAAACTCGTGTTTGCCAACGCCACCGTCAAGGGATATCGATAACTGAGTTCGTTAGAAAACACGCCTTCCGGGCCGGCTGGAATCACCGATTGGGTCAGCAAGGCATCGTCCTGGCCGTAGAGATTGAAGGCGCAGATGACGCGGTCAAGACCGTCCAAATCGGTCACGGTGATGTTGGTGTACAAATCCAAACCAGGGGTGGCTTCTGAGAATGAAAGAGAACCAAAGGTGGTCGGTGCGTGTTGGAAGAACAAATCAAGGGATTGAGATTTCACAAGTCCGTCCAAGTCAACGGTTGAAAAGACGACTTTTCCGGGCCCGTCCACCATGGAGTTGTCAAGTTTTAATCTGAAGTACAGAAGTTCAACTTCTTCAGACAGGGAGTCGTTCAAGCGGCAAGGTTCGGGTGGTTCTTCAAGCGACCAAACAGGTGCATCCATGTTCGGGGCGGTGATGGCCCAACCTGACTGTATCAGTTGTGCTGTTGTTGATTGGAGTGGTCGGTCGCTGGAGAGACCCACCGCCAAGGTGGCTATTTGCCCGAAGGTCATGTTTCGAACAACACCGCTCTGGTCGCAAGCCTCAAACAAAACGATGTTGGGAGGAGTGAGAAGGAATGGAACGTTGAGTGTCGCACTCGCCGTGGCACCGTGTTGCCCCCGTCCCGTGGCGCTCAACATCAATTCGCCCCCTTCAAGGGGTATCAGGACTTGCTCAAGCGGAATGAGCGTGCTGCTTTCAGTACCTGAAATGTCCAGAGGCAATTGAACAGGTTCGCCACCGGGCCACTGGAGGGTCAAGTCGCCGACGAAGGAAGTCTGCGGGTCATCAATATCGTCTACGAGCACCCGGACTTGTTCGTTGCCGTCTCCCACCACACGGTCCAGAACTTCACCTGAGGTTGCCTCAACGCGAACGGTCACCTCGGGAGCCTTGTCCGCCACCCGGATGGTTCGTTGAAGCAGCAATGAGCCCTCATCGGTTCGAAGTTCAATGTCCACATCCTCCAAGTCACTCCCGATTTTGAGATTGAACGGCGAGGTGTAACAATAGAGGTCGGTCGCGGATTGCGGAACAAAGGTCATGTTTCCGAGGGTTCCTCTTGATGTCAAGAACACCGGTGGGGGGGTGTTGAGGTCGTAATCGGCGTCCAGAACACATACGGTCAGGAGGCTCATTTCATGCCGATAAAGGCCAACTGAAGGTCGATTGGGTAGCATTGACGCGTTGTCCCAGTTGGGCGGATCAACGCCTAGGACGTGCGGGCCAAACCATGTTCGCGGTGCATCAACGACGCGCGTTACATTTTCCACCACGCTGCTGCGGGTCATGTTGCCTTCGTCCCGAGCCGTAGCCTGCAACGCCACAGAGCCGAGCGCTGCGTCGGTTGGAATCACGAGGGAGGTTTTCCACAGTGCCCCGTTCGCAGAACCCATGAACAGCGTTGTCCAGCGACTGTTGTTGACCTGCTCGTTTTCTTGCAGGATTTGCCAATCAAGGGTGACATTGATGACCCCTTCATCGTCGATCACTTCAACCGAACAGATGGTGTATTCGCCGCGCGAAAGTGTGGCTGCATTGCAATACATGTCCAGAACCTCAGGTGGTGCGTTGACGTCCACAGCGAAGGAAAGGACGTTGTTGTCAAAGACTCGTTCTGGACTGCCGTTGATGTACCGAAGGCGAAGGTCGAGCACCCCGTTGGAGGGTGGTATCATGGTCAAATTCACGATGGCCCTGCTGCCAACTTCATCGCCTGCTGGCAACATCAGCGGCGTTTGAGTGAGCAAGTTGTCGCCCAAAACGGTCCGAATTTCGAGCGTGCCGTTGGACGCCGCCATGCCCAAGTTTTCCAAGACAACTTGAACCGTGGTAGCCTCTCCCCGATTCACATCTCCAACCGTCCGCACGGCCACGAGGTTCACATCGTGCAGGACATCGGTGTAGGGCGCCATTTTTGGGTCACCGACCACCACAGCCATCCATCCCGTGTAGAGGTTGGCCGCAGCGTGGCTTTCTGCAAGATTGAAACCTGCTGCGTAGGTCGGGAGGAAGGTGCTTGGAAGGCCGACGGCCGTCAAGTAGGGTTCGTACACGTAACCTTTCACACCCGATACACCGTCTTCGAGCAGGTCAGCGATGAGCGATTGACCGTAACTTGTGCCCCAGTTGAAAGAACGACCGCCGGTGGAAACGGCCGTGTCGGCGATGGAACCGTTGACCCAATCCATCTGTGGGCGGATGGCCCGCAACACCACGGAGTCAACGTAGAGTGAACCCACGGTCGAGATTGAATCGATGTCGATACCAATGCGAATTGTCAATTCGGTAGCGTTGGTGTGGGGTCGCATCCGCATCGTCTGGGATGCCCATGAGGTCGTGAAGGTCTTGGCACTGGAGGTGTTGGTGGAGAGCACCGTTCCTACGGCGTCAGCGCCCTCGACGGTCAATCGGAAGGCGCCGTTGACTTCACCGTCTCGCTTGCCGTAAACGTAGATATTCCACGCATGGTCCATGAGGTGGCTGGGCACGGTGAAACTGGTCTCAAGCGTGGCGACTTCGGTTCCAGCACCCGAATAACTGGTGCAGTTGTCAATGATGGTCCGTCGCAAGGTCGTGATGTCCTCGTGCTCAAGTGCAACATCCCAGACCATCACTTCGTCGATCATCCCTTCAAAGTAGGAGTTCCCGGCTCGGTTCACGCCCAATTTATACAGGTCGATGTTGTTGAACGACCCGTTGGGGTACACACCGCTGTTGACGAGCACACCGTCCATGTACTGACGTAGGTCGCCGTCATCAAATACGGTGACAAGATGGGTCCATCGCTGGGCAACCACATTACCAAAGGGTTGTGTTTGGTTGTTGTGTAACCTCCATTTGTTACTAGAAACCATGTGTTGGAAGGACAGGTTAGAGCCGGCTTGGTCGTCCACGGCGAACGTCGAAGCGTAGGTTGATTGGGCGGTGGTGTTGGCCCAAACCCACTGACTGACCGTCATGTTTCCATACCAGTCGTCAACGTTCACCTTAGCCATATCGTTGGTGCCATCGTACCACAAACACGAACCATCAGGGCACGCCCTCCAACTGCTGTTGTCCATCCCGGTAAGGGTCAGGTTGGCGACATCCGAACCATCGTCCACAGCGGTGCTTCCTGACCCGTCTTCAAATGCCCAATGGTGGACGAGGTGGGAGGCTTTTGGAGCCACATCGTTGGCGACCAAAAAGGCCGAGGGCGGAACAGGGGCTTTGGTGGTGTTGGGTCCCTGCCACGAGAAAATCAGGCCGTGTGGCCCTCCTCCCTGGAAGAACTCAATTCGGAATTCATGCAGCCCTTCGGTCAGGTTGACCGAACCCGAGCGTTCGCGCATGCCG
>CALGEM010000288.1 GCA_937881505.1 uncultured euryarchaeote | reverse complement strand
ACTTCTTTCCGTAGAGTCAAACGAAGGCGAGTATTGTTTTCTCATAGAGGTGAAAGAGCATGAGTGATGATGTTCCAAGTGTTGCAAAACTTCCTACCTTATGGGGCCAGTTCGATATCCATGTATATCATGAGGAAGAAACGGGTCTAGACCACGTAGCATTGATGCTTGGTTCTATGGCAGGACCTGACCCAGTATTGCTGCGAGTTCATTCTGAATGCCTGACTGGTGATGCCTTTTCATCACTACGATGTGATTGTGGGCCGCAACTTGATGCAGCCATGAAAGCGATTGTTGACAATGGATGGGGATGTTTGCTTTACCTTCGACAGGAAGGCCGAGGTATCGGTCTTCATGCAAAAATCCAAGCCTATCATCTCCAGGATGCTGGTGCCGACACCTTGGACGCCAACCTGATGCTGGGCCACCCCGCAGATGCACGGGATTACGCCATCGCAGCGGAGATGCTTGAGGCGCTGTCGGTCAGTGAGGTGAATCTTCTCACCAACAACCCTGAGAAAGTCGCACAGTTGGAACAACACGGCATCAAGGTGGTGAAACGAACACCGCTCATCGTTGGCGTCAACACCAACAACCGAGACTATCTCGCCACCAAAGGCGAGCGGATGGGCCACCACATACGGGACGAAGACTTGTGAGATGGGGCCGTGGCCGGGAATTGAACCCGGGCTGGCAGAACCACAATCTGCCGTGCTAACCCCTACACCACCACAGCCATGAGAGGTAGAAGCGCCTCATGCGCTTGGTATTTCAAACATGCGCCAACCTCGTTTACGACAAAGCGCCCATGTGGTGCATGGAACCCTTTGTTTCAAGAAGTGCCACCTCGTGCAAGAAGACATGCGACCTCACGGCAAGGTACTCTTTTTGGTGCTCATGCTCCTCATGTTTTCCGCTTCACCGCTCTTGACCGCAGGACAAGCCCGAAGCGTTCACAGCACGACGGACGTGGACCTCTTTCCTCAAGGAAACCTTGCTGATGCTGGTCATTGGAACGTTGGTGCTGAGACCTCCTTCACCCAAGAAAGCGCATCCTACACCGAATCGATGGTCGCCGACCAACGCTTGACAATGCTCCACACTCGACCCGTCCACCTCGACACCCTGACGGTTTGGTCCTCCACCTCCCCAACCAATTCCAATTACTCAACCGGGGCCCCCGATGGTGCAAGCACCTGGTCAACCGGGCCTGAGATCGAATTGACCGATTTCGATGTCTCCGGTCTGCTCAACTATCCTATGGTTGAACTCTCCATGGTTGGCGTGTTCCAAATTCCGGACGCTCTGCAAGAAGATACGGTCCGTATTTCGGTGGAACACGGCGATGGTTTTGACCTGCTGAAGACGTTCGCCCACACCCAAGGCAATGTCGATTACATCAACAACTCGGCGTTCAAAATCAACATAACCGGCTTGATGGATTGGACCTGGGACGACATCGCTCAAATGACGTTCACGCTCGACTATGTTTCGGCCGGCGGCGTGGATGATTCCAGACTCGTCGTGGATGCCTTGGGCCTCGACATCACCGTTCAGACGCCGTGGTATGGCGGTGAAGTGGCCTACGCATCCTCTCAATTCAGCGGACATAACCTCCCCGTTATGGGACTGGATTTCAGCGGCGGAACCAGCGACAACATGGCACTGGACGAGTGCGGACTCAAGCCCACCATTGAGGGGACCACGGGGCAATGGACCAGCGACGTGTTCACCCACCCACCCGAGCAAACACTCGGTCGAGTGCATCATGCGGTAGAGGGCGACAGTGGCAATGTGTCGGTTGAGATCGCCGTGTTTGAAAACGAGGTCATGACCGACGATTTCACACCGCTCCAACCCAACACCCTCCTGCCCACAGGCGATGCCTACCAAGTCCGAATCACCGTTACCGACGCTTGTGTTTCATCGGCATGGGTTGATGTCAACGACCCCTCACTTCGGTTGGATGGGCGTGTCTTTGGCAGCAACGACGGCATTGACGACGAATATTCCCGATGGTTGGTGTTCGTGAACGACCAGGTCGTTTCCAACGAACCCATGTCGCTTGGCGCCTTCACGCATGAGTGGCCAATTGGTGCTTACCTCCGCCCCGGAACCTCGTCCTTCACCGTTGATTTGCGAGCTTGGTTTACGTGGGATTCAGATGGTACGGCGAGCCATACGGCGCTTGAATTCACCAACGTCGATGTCACCGGTGGCTACGCCATTGAGTGGGATGAAGACCCGGTGTGCGAGGCCATCGGCGACCAGCAATTGAGCGAAGACAACGGGGGCATTATTTTGCCACTGATTCGCCGATGCACAGACGACCGTGCGACCAACGAAGACCTGCAGGTCCAGTTTACAAATACCAACCAAGACTTGGTGGCCGTTGACCTTGCCGAAGGCGATGTTCGTCTTCGCCTGCTTCCGGAAGCAAGCGGTCAAGCCATCATCGGCGTCATGGTCATCGACCCTGCGGGCAACACGTGGCAGGACGCCTTTTCTCTGGTGGTTGACGCTGTGGACGACCCACCCGTGGTCGCTGAATTCCAATCCCTGATTCCCGTCGAGCGAGAACTTGAGACGGTCATCAACATGACGTGGAGCGATGTTGATTCGCCCGGTCAAGTAACGGCTTCGACCAACCGTTCTTGGGCTACAGTGGACTTGGCAAGCAGCACCTTGACGGTCAATCCGTCCTCTGTCGGCTTCCAATCGGTTCTCGTGTCTGTGTGCGACCAAACGAGTTGCACCGAGAGAGAAGTTGACCTTGAGGTGATGGCCTTGCCGGATTTGACCATTGAATCCATCACCTTTGACAAGGAGGAACTGACCCAAGGAGACATCATCTCAATGCGTGTTCTGGTCAGAAACCAAGGACAAGCGGATGCGACCATGGTGTCGGTTCGGTGCCAAACCGAAGACCAACTCATCGGCGTCCAAACCATCGCCATCATTCAACCTGGAGAACTCCAATCCGTGATGTGCGATTGGCAAATCCCTCTTGATGCCCGCGTGTTGCGATTCAACGCCGTGGTCGACCGTGGATTGGAAATTCAAGAAGGTGATGAGGACAACAATGTGTTGGAAGAACTGGTCGCCATCAACGAACTCGTTGAGGACAACGCCGATTCCACCGAGGGCCTCTTCTCTGCGCAAACCGCCATGATCGCTGTTGTGCTTCTTGCCTTGGGATTGCTCGGTTTGATCGTCTTCATGATGCCCCCGAAAATCAAGAAAATCCAATGATGGAACCCTTTGAGGACAAAGGTCGGCGTTCGCATCTCCGATGTCGGATAACGCGTGAAACACCCTCAAACTTGATAACCAAAACGTGGGAGCCGAGGTTGCTTTGAGGTCGTGGGGGCCGTTCAACCTTGGTTGACAAAGCAGGAGTGGGAACCATGTCTCAACTAAAAATCCGCATCGAAACGGACGAATACATCTACGAAGAATACATCGAAGCTTGAGCCTCAAGAGGCGGTTGGCCAACGTCGAGGGTAGACCTCGGTGTCAATGAGCACCATGCTTGGTCGAGCAACTTCGCCGGCGTCCAGCGTAGCGATTTCATCTGAGTCCATCTTCAGGCGAACGAAGCCAACGGCCTCGTCTTTCATGGACGACACCATCAGTTCAGTCCCCTTCTTTAGGTTCTGAGGGATGCTGATGAGGCCCGGACGGAGCAGAGGAGCACCGTAGGCGATAGCGGCAACCGCACTGTCCTTGACGTGGCAACGAGGAACATCCACGAGGAGTTTTTCGATGGGGTGAACGATAGCCTTGAGCGCGTCTTCTTGGCCGCACTCCTTCCAAAGCCAGACGGCATCGGCCAACTGGTCCATCGTCACGCAGTGGTCAAGGTCAAACATCCCAGACGTTTCTCTTCGGAGTTCTTTGAGCGACACCGGCGTGTTGAGCAACAAACCCATGTCCCGAGCCATGGTCCGGATGTACGTGCCTGCTTCACAGGTGATTCGAGCAACGACATCGTTTTCGTCAACGTCCAACAACTCAAAGGCGTGAATGGTACGAGTGCGGACCTGCACCTTCACCGCAGAAACTTCGGGTGGAACGTTGTAAATTCGACCGGTCAGGGACGCCATCGTTTCACGAATGGTCGCTTCATCGGGTCGGTCTCGAAACCGAAGCACGGCGATGTAGGACTTGGTGTGCTTCAGGATTTTATTGGTGATTTTCATGCAACGCCCGGTCATGAGGGGAAGCACACCGGTTGCGAAGGGGTCCAATGTCCCACCATGGCCCAACCGCTCCAAACCCAGCAAATCTCGGGCCCAGGCTGCAAGTTGATGCGAGGTGGGGCCCGCTGGTTTGTCGATGAGAATGAAGCCAGAGGCAAGGCGTTGCTCAAGCGAGCGGTCGTCGGGAGCCGTTCCGAAAGCGGCGTCCGTTGTGGGGGCATCGTCCAAGACATGCAGACTCATTCAATTGCCTCCAACAAGGCGACGACATGCTCCAGTATTTGAGATGCATTGAGGGAAGTGGCGTCAATCACGTGAGTGTAGGGCTCAGAGTCTTCTGGCACAATATCGTACAGCATGCGAAAACGTTCACCGTCAACGGCGGAACGCTGGGAATTGGCCTGCAGGGCATCCTCCATCGAGAGCCCTTCGCGATGAGCCACACGGCGAGCTCGTTCCTCATCAGAAACATGCAACCAAACCCGCAGGCAGGGCAAACCAAGTCGGTAGGCCCACCAACCGGCCAAACGAGACTCGACGATGTCTGCTCCATCTGGACCCTGCATGCGCTGCTTCAGCAAATCGTCCAAGGAACGGTCAACATCCAATTCGTTTTTGCAAAGTTCACCAAAATCTCCCAGCGACATTCCACGCCGCTTGGCTTCCTCTCTGAACACATCGCCGCCGTTGAGACTGGTCCAACCGTTTCGTTCCATCAAACCATGGACGAGCGTGCTCGTCCCACTGCCGGGATGGCCAGACACGGTCAACTTGACCAAACCATCACACCCATTCATGGAAACAGATGTTGCAGCGTTTGGTCCTCGGCCCATCGTGGGTGATGACATCGCCATCGCATTCGGGACAAGTCAAAGCAATGCCTGCAAGCAAACCGCCCTGCGCGCCTTCTGAGGCTGTCTTGGGCGTTGACGAGGCTTTCTTTCGCTGTTGTTGGCTACGCTTTGAGCGCTGTTGTCGCTTCTTGGCCTGCGAGGAGGTTGCAGCAGGTTTGGTGGCCACCAAGTGGAGGAGGGGTTCTTTGAGCACTTCACCGGCCACCACCAATGGATGCGATTTGTAGCGTGCGAGTTTGATGTGGCGGTCGAGCACACGACCGTAGGCGGCGCTCATGCAAATATAGCAGCAGATCCATGCGGGGAAGAAAAGAAAGCGACCATCGAGAAGATGCCATTCTGGTGCCCATGGGAGCGAGACATAGTCAACACGGAACGTTTCCACCTTGGTGGTCAACCAGGCAAAGATTCCGATGATGAAAATCATGGTGAACATCATGGGTTTCATGGCGCCCATTTGCACTTCCAACTGCTCGGGCATCATCTGCTGTTGGAGGGTCATGGCCTTCTCTTGGAGGATGGGGTCCCTGGAGAGACGTGCTTCGTTCATCATTTGACGGACTTGCCCTTGGCGATGACCGATGTGGGCTTGGTCCATGGGGTCAACGAAAAAGTTGCGAATCACGGTGTTCAACGTCATCGAAAAGATCCCGAGGATCATGACCGTGATGACGAAAAAGGACTCTTCGGGCAGCAAGGGCGAAAGCAGAGGGTCAGCTGTTGTTCCCAGCGACGTCCGGATGGACGGCGTCATGATCAGGACGGTCATGAGAATCATGAACATCAACATGACAAACATGGAAGAGCCCCCCGGCGGGGGCGGTGGCGGAGGCGAGGAACCGTTGGCCATGATGCTTCAGCAACCACGGAAGGGCATGAAGGTTAGCATGAGCAAAGCCGGAAGATGGCCTTCTAAACGACGATGCGAGAAGTTCAAACAAGGAGACCTCCTCGTCATGTCATGCGCCAGAAAGAACCGTTGGATGTTTCACCAACCTGGCGTTATCCTTTGCCCATGCCCATGCCAGGCCAACCGGTGTGCGCAACGGAACTGGAAGCCATCGATCAACTCGCACGGCTTCCCGCCGTGCCGAAAATTTTCTTTTGGACCGACGCAGAGCGAAAGTGCCCAGAAGGTTGGGATTTCATTGCCAGTGTTCGACAAGGTGTGCCCCCCAGCGGAATTGAAGCAGAGTTGAATGCCTGGGCCGACCAGTACCCCAAAGCTTGGCTCACCGTCGACTTTCGTGACGGTGCCATCCCACCCTCAACCGTCCGCCCGCTCAACGAGGTCCTCTCTTCGCTAAAGCGACCGGTCATCGTTATTGTCAGTCGTTCTCCCGAACACGAGGAATGGCCGCAATGGGTGCTTCCTCAGTAGAACTCAACGTCAAGATCGTTGGCGTGAATGACCCCGCCAACACACCATCTGAAGTTAACGAAATCACTGCGTGAAGTCGTAGTCGCAAGCCACACAGTTGTCGTTGTCGGCTGCGTTCATGGTGCCGCAAATCGGGCAAGCCTTCTCTTCGGCGGACGCTGCATCTTCAGCAGGCGCTTCTTCGGCAGGCGCTTCCTCAGCGGGTGCTTCCTCAGCGG
>CALGEM010000287.1 GCA_937881505.1 uncultured euryarchaeote | reverse complement strand
CCTACACCCGTGGCGACACTGTGCCCCTTCAAGCCGATGTCAAGAACACTGGCGACCTTGACTACACCAGCGGCGGTTCGCTCGAATTCTTCTACAAGAACGGCGCCACAACCACGGCGATTGACACCGTGTCCATCCCAACACTCAATGTCGCACCTGGTTCTCCCTTCCTGACCGGTACGGCCACCTTTGACACCTCGAACCTTCCAGGCAACGTGTGGTCCACAAACTTCGGTGCTCGGCTTACCGGTGTCACCGGCGATACTGCTTCCAGCAATAACGTCCAAGAAATTGGTGTGAACCACGACCGCGTGCCACTGGTCAAGACGCCGCAAGTCCTGGGTTCCGATGTCGTTGAGCGCGGTGAATCAGTGAAGGTTCTTGCCAAGGGTGATCCAAACGACAACGTTGACGATATCGACAGCATGACGTTTGAGGTCGAAGTCTCGGCTGCAGGACAGAATCTCTGGGACTCAAGCATTGTTTCTGGTGGCGAAACAGTCCTCTACCGCGATTCTCCCCAAGAAGGGCGTGAGTACTTTGTGACCCCCATTTCGACGATGAGCGCTGGTGATTACGACGTCCGCTCTCGTACGGTTGACAGCCGCGGACAGACCAGTGAATGGTCGGTCGTGAGCGACATGTTTGAACTGGCCAACGGCCGCCCGCTCATCGTTGCTGACCCAGTTCCAACCGTCATGTGCGATTTGAGCACCAAGGTCAGCATGGTTGGCCATGTCTCCGACCCTGAGACGCCCTTGGGCGACCTCATCATCACAAGCGATAGCGAAAACTTCGTCGCATGGCACGCCGACTCCGAAGAACTCGAGGTCGTCTTCCCCTACGACAACGGTTGTCCTCTGGGCCAGAAAGGCATTGAAATCAAGGTTGACGACGGTGGAGATTATTCCGACACGGGTGAACTCCCCTACGGAACGTTGCTCTTCAACGTCATCGAAAACGGCCAACCCCGATGGGCAGGCCTGCCCATTCAGGTCGTTGACGAAGGTGGCAGCGGAGTCCTGACCTTGTCCAGCTACCTTTCCGACACCGACGACACCGGTCAGCCGGCGGATACCGCAGCATTGTCCCTTGAAATCTTGGACAACACGAACCCTGAAGTCTTCACCGTTGAACTTCGAGGCAACACCTTGGGCTTCGAAACGGTGGACGATGATGTCAACGGTGAAACCGTGGTCACACTCCGAGCCAGCGACGGAGAACAGTGGTCCGACCAAACGGTCACGCTCCGAGTCAATCCCATCAACGACGCTCCTCGTCTTGACTTGACGGACATTGAAGAATTCTCGTTGAAGACAAACCGCCAGAAGATCATCAACCTCAACAGCCGCCTCACCGATGTTGACAGCCCGCAAGGCACGTATTGGGTGAACAACCCTCAGTCAACCGAGACGGGCTCGGCCCGATTGGTCACCGGCGACCTCATCCTCAACTTTGAGGAAGTTGGCGTTCAAACCGTGACCATTTCCACCACGGACGGCTACGCCACGAACAGCTATGAAATCACGGTGAACGTCTTTGATTCCCTTGATTTCTATGTCTCCAAGACCGATGACGGGTCTGGACACCTCTATGTGGACATGGTGAACTACACCTACGAGTCCCAAACACCCACAGCATCGTTCAAGTTGACCGAATCCGCACCAACGTTCACCGTCATCTCGGTGACCTGGTCGCTGTGTAACGAACTCTCAGGTACGTGTGATGGTTTCTGGGAATACGACTTGGACATGTCTCGCTCCAACACCGGTTGGACGCAGGAAATGAACATCCCCTCCTCTTACGGTGATGGTGGATACGCTCGTGTCAACGGTATGCGAGACATGGATTACATCGGTTTGACCGTCCAAGCTGTGGACGACACCGGTCAAGATTACAAGACCAGGGACACCACGAAGTGGTTGACAACCGAGTCGCTGCCAGAACCTGCTGAGATGGAAGAGGTCCTCCTCGACTGGTATGTCGGCGAACTGATTGACGACATCGCCGAAGTGGAAGAGCAACTCGCCGACCCAGCAAACACACAGGACAAAGCATCGCTTGAGGCACGATTGATGGAATTGAACACCAAATTCGATGCGGCATGTGAAGACACGCGTGCCAACTGCCCCGTGGACGATGTTCAGGGCACCACCTCGGGTGAAGAGGGTGGAATGAACATGAACATCATCTTGATTGTCATCGGTGTGTTGATCGTTGCCGCTCTGCTCGGCTTGATGTTCATGCGAGGCGGCGGTGGACAGCCTGAAGAAACCAAGTGGAACGAGGCTAACCTGCCCGTTCACGACGCTGTGGCCAACTCGATGTACGGCGGTGCTCAGGAAATCTTCCAGCAACCCGTCGCTCCTGTTGCAGCCGTTGCGCCACCGCCTGCTCCTGTCGCTGCCCCTGCAGGACCACCTTTGCCGCCCACCGGTCTGCCAGCAGGTTGGACCATGGAGCAGTGGACCTACTACGGCCAGCAATATCTGGACCAAATGAACAACCAGTGATGCAAGATTTATGACCCCTTGACGAGGGTTATAGGAAAAGCATAGCCCTAAAGGGGAGTGAGGAGAGGAAGTAACGTGGCCGAAGACAGCGTGGAGGTTCCCGTTGAGGATTCTGAGGAAGTCCCTCAGGAGACTCAAGGCGAGTCGGATACTCGTCAGGACGACATGGCCACCATTTGGTCGCCCGAACCCACCGGAGCAGATGAAATCCTCAGCACGTCCATTGAGGAGTGGATTGCCGATGTCGATTTTGAATCCACGGCCGATGTTCCAATTCCTGAGCGACTCGTCGACCAGGTTATCGGTCAAGAAGCCGGTTCAGTGGTTATCAAGAAAGCCGCTGAGCAGCGCCGACACATGTTGATGATCGGCGACCCCGGAACGGGGAAGTCAATGCTTGCGAAGTCGATGACGGACTTGCTTCCCAAGGACGCCCTCGAGGATGTGTTGGTTTACCCCAACGAAGACGACGAGAACGTTCCTCGCGTTCGCACGGTACCTGCTGGGCGAGCCGAGCGCATCGTCAAGGTTCAGAAAGAAGCCATTCGCCAACAGCGCGAAAAATCTCAGCGCATGCTCTTCATCGCCTTCGCCGCTATCGGGTTCTTGTTGCTCATCGCAGCGCTTCAATCCGGCGATTTGTTCACCTTGCTCTTTGGGGGTTTCTTGCTCGTCTTCGGGTACATGTTCATCCGAAGCCGTCTTGGTGCCGCCGATGACAGCCGTATTCCGAAGGTGCTGGTCAAGCACGACCTCAACGAACTACCACCCTTTGTTGATGCAACAGCAACCCTCTCGGGCTCGCTGCTTGGCGATGTACGCCACGACCCCTTCCAGTCTGGCGGGATGGAAACGCCTGCTCACGACCGCGTTGAGCCCGGTGCTATTCATCGTGCTCACAAAGGTGTGCTCTACATCGACGAAATCAACCTGCTCCGCCTCGAAGAACAGCAAGCCCTCCTCACGGCCATGCAGGACCGTGCCTTCCCTATTTCGGGCCGCTCTGAGCGCTCTTCGGGTGCTTTGACCAAGACCGAACCGGTTCCCTGCGATTTCATTTTGATCGCTGCAGGAAACCTCGATGCCATCCAAGGCATGCACCCTGCTCTTCGAAGCCGTATTCGTGGCTACGGCTACGAGGTTTACGTCAATTCGGAGATGCCCGACACCTCTCGAAACCGCCGACGCTTGATTCGCTTCATCGCCCAAGAGGTTCTGCGGGACCAAGATACAGTTCGTGAGATTCCACACTTTGACAAGAGGGCTGTGGCTATCATTCTTCGCGAAGCACAACGCCGTGCTGGACGCCGAGGAAAACTCTCCCTACGACTTCGTGAACTCGGTGGTTTGGTCCGAATCGCTGGGGATTTGGCCGTTGAGGCTGGCGTGCCCTTCCCCTCGGCTGAGCATGTTCTCGGTGCCCGCAACATCGCCAAGCCGTTGGAACAACAGGTCGCCGACCGCATGATCGAGCGTCGCCAAGATTACGCCATGCTGGTCAACAGCGGCGAGCGTGTTGGCCGTGTCAACGGCCTGGCCGTTCTCGGAGCCAACTCTGGGCTTTCCGACTTCAGCGGCATCATGCTTCCAGTCGAAGCCTTGGTAACGCCCTCACAAGGCGGGGGAGGGAAAATCCACGCAACGGGTGGCCTGTCTGATTTGGCCAAAGAAAGCGTGACCAATGTCAGCGCCGTCATCAAGAAGCTAACCGGCAAAGACATCTCGGATTACGATATTCACATTCAATTCGTTGACACACACGGTGTGGACGGTGACTCTGCTTCCATCACCATCGCTACCGCCATCATCTCTGCACTCGAAAACATCCCCATTCGCCAAGACCTTGCCATGACAGGCTCGCTGTCGGTTCGTGGAGAAGTCCTTCCCATCGGTGGCGTGACCGCGAAGATTGAAGCCGCCGCTCGGTCCGGCGTCAAAACCATCGTTGTGCCTCGGGCCAACATGCAGGACGTTCTTCTTGACGACCGATTTGAGGACATGGTTGAGGTCGTCGCTGTTGACACACTTGACGAAGTCATGCAGTATGCACTCATCAAGCACGAGCAGAAAGCTAGTCTGGTTGAGCGCCTTGAAGCGGTCATAGACCGACTCACGCCTGAAGTGCAAAGCAAAATCTCCCTCGTATGAGGAAATCATCTCCTCGTTGGGATTATTGGGGTGGCATTCTAAAACCAACCGTGTTGAGCAAGGGCTGTTCACCATGTCCACAACGACGCGTGATGCTGGAAAGGGTGCCCTTCTCGCGCTCTTTCTTGTCACCATTATCGACATGATTGGATTTGGTATCATCATTCCATTCCTGACCTACCTTGTACAGGATCTTGCTGCAGAGCAAGGTGTGGTTCGAGTTGGTCTTTGGGTGGGTCTTTTGATGACGGCTTACTCGTCCGCTCAATTCATTTCCTCGCCCTTTTGGGGGTCGCTTTCTGACCGGATTGGGAGACGCCGGGTTTTGATGATTGGTTTGGTTGGAAACACCGTCTTCTTCACCGCTTTTGGTCTTTCTAACACCCTCTTCTTCGCTCTTTCAATGAGGTTCTTTGCTGGCATCTTCAACGGAAACATCGCCGTAGCCCGCGCCTATATCGGGGATGTCAGCACACCCAAGCAATTGGCCACACGCATGGGTCTCATCGGTGCGGCCTTCGGCCTTGGCTTCACCATCGGGCCCTTTATCGGTGGAGAATTTTCAAGCCCCGCTGAACGTTGGGACCTCTTTGTTGGAACAATCTTCGAGACCTACCCCTACTTGTTGCCGTGCCTTATTGCGAGCATTCTATCCGCAGGTTCACTGGTTCTTGCGTATTTCAAACTCCCTGAATCCATTGACCTTGAACGTGCCCGCCAAGAGGAACACCTTTCTTGGGGTCATCAAATGTCGATGATCGCAAGTAATTCGGTGGCGATGCTTCGGACGGCGACCATCGGTGCAATGATTTGGGTGTCCATGCTGTTCATGCTTGGTTTCACCGTCATGCATTCGGTGTTCATCTTGTACACGGAAATGGATCCTGCAAACGGCGGGCTTGGATTTTCAGAGCAAGACAACGGTCGTATGTTCGCCATGATTGGGCTGTTGGGTATCTTCACACAGGCCGTGTTGATCGGCCCGTTGACCCGGAAGTTTGGCACACGCCGTCTTATTCCCCTTTCCATCATCTTGACCGGCATTGGGCTGGTCTTGATACCTTACACGCAAACGAACTTGGTTTGGCTTCAAATGCTGCTTGTGCTGTCGTGCATTGCAATTGGCAACGGTGTGTTTCAACCTTCTTCAAGCACCTACCTCACCCGTCTTGCGAGGGATACAGAATACGACTTGGGGGCAGTGATGGGGGCTCAAGAATCCTTGAGTGCTTTTGCCCGTATCCTCGGCCCGCTTTCGGGTGGTTTTGCTTGGGAGTTAACCGTCAACGGCTCCTATCCTTGGGACTACCACACTCCGTTCCATTTGTGTGGTTTGTTGATGCTGATTTCTGGACTGTTGACCCTTCGGTTGCCCGTTATGCCTGAATTTGACGAGGCAGAATAAGCCTTTTTTTTGCTGGAGATGTTTTCAAAGCCAAAGCCGTGCAGGCTAGGCTGATGGAGACCAAGACCTCTGCATGGACGGGTCAGCAATTCCGTAATCGGTTGACGGTGCTGTCTCATGCTGCCGTCATCATGACCCTGGTCACCATTTGGTTGATTCAACTCATCGATGTGCTTCAGCCATTGTTCATCGCTCTTGGTATCTATTTCGTATTGAAGCCCGGAGCGGATGCCCTTTCGAAGAAGGGTTTCCCGATCATGCTGTCGTACATCACCATGCTCATGCTGGCGATTTTGATCGTCCTGAGTGCGGGTTTCTTCGCTTATCAGCAAGCGGATAATTTCCTCTCCGACGAAGAGCGCATGGATAAGTACACCCTCTTGCTTGACGAGCGTTGGTCCGACTTGAAGGAGATGCCCTTGGTTGGTAAGTCGCTCTTGGATGCGGGCGCTACCGTTGATGGGACCCTCGATGAAGACTTGGCGAGCATGGGCTTGCTCGATGAGGGCTCTGGGATTTCAGAGGCCCTCAACGGATTGCTCTCCAGCGTTGGAATGTTTTTCATCACCGGAATCACCGTCCTCTTTTTCCTTCTCTTCATCATCTTTGAGGCCAGTTTGCTCCCGGGACGGATTGAACGGGCTTATCCAGGTGGAGCAAGTGAGCGCGTCCACATGATTCGTGACCAAATTGAAGCCAGTGTCAATACCTATGTGGTCGTCAAGACCGGTGTCGGTTTTGGTACAGGTGTCTGTGCAGGATTGGTCATGCTGGTGTTTGGTATCGACCTCTGGTTCACCTGGGCGTTGCTCACGTTCCTGCTGAACTATGTTCCCTATATTGGGTCCTTATTGGCCACAATCCCACCGATTCTCCTCGGATTTATCCTTCTTGACCCCGGCATGCTGTTGCTGCTCACGGTCCTTCTCTTGACCAATCAGCAACTTTGGGGGAACATCATCGAAACGCGGTGGGCTGGTCGTGCCCTCGATATCTCGCCCGTTCTTCTGCTGGTGGTGACGGCCTTTTCCTTCTGGGTTTGGGGCATCATTGGCATGATTCTCTCCATCCCGCTTGTGGTCATTTTGAAAATTGTTCTCGAGAACATCGACGCCACCCGTCCTCTTGCCATCCTTCTTTCAGAACGTGCGCCGACCTTGGAAGAAGCGTGGCGCGAGGCCATCAAAGACGGCCGAATTACGGCCTATGAAGAGCGCATGCTCAACGAACTGCAAACTGTCCTTGGCTACACCGACGAGCAGGTGAAACTCATCTCAGCACGAATTGCGGCCGAATACGCTTTGCGGCGAGGTCGATTGAGTGTTGACCAAATTGCATTGATTCGAATCGGCATTGACCATATGCATGAACCCGAGGACTGGGATGACCAATTCGAAGCCATCGTGACAGAGGGTAAACTCAGCGTCAAAGAACGATTATTCCTCGGCCGCCTCGTTTTCGCCTTCAGCGATGAAGAAGAGGAAGAGGAGTGAATCAGAGCACTTCAGTCAGAATGCGCTCAAGTTCGGTGTTGATGGTCAAGATCAGCGTGCCGAACTCGGGTGGGATGTTGGGGTCCTCGTACAATTCCTCCAGTTTTGACTGGGCCATAGCAATGCGAACATCCAGTTGTCGTCCTTTGTTCAGCAGCCAGTTTTCACAGGCTTCTTTGGCCTGTCTGCGGATGTTTCGGGGGACTTTAGGGTCGTCAATTTGATTGATGACAGACGCAACTTGTTCTAATCGTTCTTCGATGTCCATGGTACTCACCTTGTTGCACGCAATGCCGGCTGGTTGGTGGCCGTCTTTAAGTTGATGGCCGCCGTGGTTCATCCATGCAGGCGACCAACGAGGCCATCTTGGGATGGACAAGGGTCGCCGTTCTTCTCCTCGGCATGGGCTGGGCGGCGTGGATGGACCATAAGACTCGCAGAGTTGCGAATGAACATTGGATTGTCTGGGCGAAACCCGCCATTTTCATCTGGGCACTGGATTTGATGGTGCAAGGGGCAGACTGGACCATCTACCTGACCGCTTCAGCAGTCATCGCTTATGCTAGCGTTTCGGTGTTCGGGCGACCCACCTTCAAGGACGCTATGAACGGCTCTTGGATGGACAGAACGTTCCTTTGCTGGTACGGGTTGAGTATGATCGGCTTGGTTGCTGGTGCGGTACAATACCAAGCGACTACGCCCCTTGAGGTGGTGTTGGATGACGGGGATGCTCTCGGTATGTTGTGGTGGCGAACAGCTTCGCTGCTCCTTGTGATTTTGTTCATTGATGTTGCCTGGCGCCTCCGCCTTTTGCACGGTGGCGCCGACGCTAAGGCCTTGATGTGGGTCACGCTGATGTTTCCAACATGGGCGTCGGTTCCGCTCCCCTTCAGCAGCATGGGCGATGGTGCCGTCGTGGCCTTACCGGTCAGCATCGCCTTGCTGATTTGGGGCGGTCTTGCGTTCTTGTTCATCCCCGTTGTCATGCTTGCTGTCAACCTCAAGCGGGGGGATGTACGAGGACTTGGCGACCTGCGTCTGGCATGGCATGCATCAATGATGGCCGTGGATGAAGTACCCCACCGACACGTGTGGGTTTTGAGCGACACGATGGTCATGCCAAACGGCGAGGAACGCGTCGTTCATGCGACACGGGCGCCTCGAAAAACACCAACCAAGGAGGCGCTCGCCGAGCACCTCCAGCGCCTTTCATCACTCGGCGTGGAGAAGGTGTGGGTCAGCCACAAGATGCCCCTGTTGGTCTTCTTATTCCCGGCCTTGCTTCCGCTCGTGTTGTTTGGAGACCCAACAACCCTCTTGATGCAGTGGATTGGATAGCGCCATCAGTTACCCTTGCGCTCAACGTTCTTGGGACGCAGTCCCTTGTAGCTGCACTTTCGGCAGCGAGTGGCACGAACAGCGTTGCGTGCGTTGCAGCGCATGCAAATCTTGCGGTGAAGCAAGCGGGCTTCTGCCTCAGGGAATCGTGCCATGATGGGGCGACCGAATTCCCCTATTTAACCGCAACCACCCGCTTTGGGTATGTTCAAGGTTGACCGATGTATGGCCATCCCATGAAGGTCGTGAGGTTGCCCGGCATCCATCACGACGGGAACGTCGTACTCGTCTCGGGCTCGTTGGGCCATCTTCTCATCAATGCAGGAACTTCATGGTATCAGGCCCTGCAGGTCGAACGCATCACCG
>CALGEM010000286.1 GCA_937881505.1 uncultured euryarchaeote | reverse complement strand
CAAATAGATCTTTTATAGAGTTGTCTAATTTTATATCTCCATAGATTTTAATGTGTCCTTTTTTTAGACTAGAAACAATTGCGGCATGATTATTTAACATCTCAAATTCACCTTGAACACCAACTTCAGTGCCCACCGGAATGAATGTTTGGGGTGCAACGTTCCAGGACGGTTCAAACGGGGTCAAGTCAGAAAGCGGTTGCGAGGCGGTCATCTTTGCCAGTTCATGCACCGGTGTTGAGATGGCGAAGCGACCACACACAAGCATCCCTCAAACGGGGTCATCAATGGCTGCCATCAAGGCAGTGACATCCAACTCAGCGCCGTTGAGTGGCACTCGCAAGTCGTAATGAGATGCGATGGCGGGATCAAGTTCACCGAAACATCCGACCCACTGACCGTTGATGAGCAATTTTGCACCACGCCCAGCCAACCAGGGGCCTTCCCCTTCCGGAAGCGGCTCAGCGGTCCATTCTTGCACGCCCAAATCCGTACACAAGGCTTGGATGCGACCGCGAACAGCCGCAAAGCCACCGCTTCGTTCCGCAGTGAGGAACGCCAATCGGTCCTCGTTTCGGTGGTCTCGCACCACCGTGCCGAGTTCGTAAACGGCTTGAGGAAGGTCGTGGTGCCGGTTGGTGGCGAGGAGTTTCAACAAGCCGGGGAGAAGGTGCTGCCTCAGAATGGTGTGGTCGACCGTGATGGGATTGGTGATGGTCGTCACTTCGTGGTTTGGTTGCCAACGCATGTTGGTGAATTGATCGTGTTCGTTGGAAAGCGTGAGCGATTGAATTTGCACCATCCCGAGGCCTTGCATGGATTCTCGAAGACGACGTCGGAGGTGGTTGTCTTCTCTCGGTTGTGCGGTTAGCGGGGCCCTCGGTAGGTCTTCACCGAGGTCTTCGTAGCCGTGACCAATGGCCAATTCCTCAACCAAATCCACAGGATGGAGCAGGTCAAATCGCCAGCGTGGCATGGTGAACAGCAGTTCGGAGGTGCCGGCGCTGGCGACGGCCATTTTGTTGGAGCGTTGCGGAGCGTCGGACGGGGCGGGGCGCCGTCCGTCAAATTGTCCACCCATGCGTTGAATGGCGGTGTTGAGTTCCTCATCGGTGAACGAACGACCGAGCAGTTGGGACACCAGTTCTTCGGGAACAGCGTGTTGAAGTCCTTGCCCGGCTGGTGTGGTGATGCTGTTTCCTTGACAGGTCGTTACCTCAACAGATTGAACGGTTCCGCCGCGCTGTGCTAACTGCAGGCAAACCAACATCAGCGATGCTTCGCACGCCCGTTCGTCCCACCCGGTCACATCGATGAAGAAATCCTTGGTCGCATGGGTGACGGTGGTGTGATCGCCGTTGATGATTGGGGGGAAGGACAACACATCGTCGTTGCTGTCAAGGATCATGGGATAGGCTGTCATGCCCTCAAGCAAGTGAGCATAATCAACACCCTTTGGATGCTGTTCAAGAATTTCTGAGACACTCATCGTTTCTTCACAGGCCAGAGGCACAAAGCGGTGAGATGCTGGCACGGAAACGACACGGAAGGGGGGGGCGAGTTTTTCCAGGTCGTGCACACCAATGGATGCACGACGACGTCCTCGGCCAAGAGCGAAGTGGAGTTTTTCCTGGTGGTCCATCAGGCCCTTGATGAACACTTCTCGCTCCTCGTCGTCTTCAGGGATTTGGACGCCCTTGACCACGGCTCCGTAAATCACCGGGCGGATTGACTCCAAACTCGCATCCACGGTCATGGTGATGCCGCTTCCCCCTACCTCCAGGTGGGGTTTTGCAGGCGCGTTGTGGAGGAAATTCGCCATGGCCACAGCCAAGGTTTCTCCGCTGAGGAGGTCGGGTCGGTCTGGAAAAATTTCGATATCCAGTTGCTCTTCTGTGCAAGCATCAATATCGGTGCCCAGCAAGGGTAGTTGCTCATTGACCTCGTCCACATCATGCTCAAACCCTTGTTGAGCCATCAAGGATCGAAGAAGCGATTGTGGAACGGAAATGGTTGGCATGGTCTTCACCTCGCAAACCAATGGGGGAGCGGTCGTTCATATCCAGCGAGCCGGAGTCCACTCACGGCCGCTGTTTCATGGTTCAGCGCCCGTAGATGCTTGCGCTCAAGCATGTCGATGCTCTTCACGCCGACCCTGCGAAGTTCACTGGCAAGGTCTTCTTGCGTACCTTGCAACCAATAGGCTATGTCCTCGGTATCAGCCATTGGCGCAGCACAGCTAACCACATCAACGCCCGACGCCATAAGGACGGCGAGGTCGTGCCCGCTGGCGGCAAAGCCAAGCAGGAATCCAGTCTGTGTTTGACCTGTGCCAAGGTGCTCTTTTTTCGAGCGTCCCGTCATTGGCAGAGCAGAGGCTTCCGACAAACCTGAACCGTCTTCAATACGTGCCATGGCGAGGTCAATACCGTGGTGGGCCGCACGGGCGTGCAGGGCTTGAACTCGGCTGATGGCCTCAACCAAGGCAGCAGGAACGTTGTCTTTGGCCATGGAGCGCAACGCAACCAGAAGACCGTCGAGTTGCTCAGCATCCATGGGCGGTAAGTGCTGCAAGTCAATGGCAAAACCACCGGCTTCGGGGAGGGCACCCCGGATGTCCAGAAGGTTTGCTTTTGCCACCAGCAACATGTCAACAGGGCGTGGTTGTTCCAGTACAAGCGCTGGGTGCCTGTTCAAAACATTGTGAACAGCTTCTGCGTTTTCCTTGGTGGCCTGCATGGTCGAACCTGCATCAATGCAGGGGAGCAGAGGAAGTGGCAAAGCGAGGGATTGCACCTCCTCGGACAACCCAACCAGTGCAACCGTGTCAACCGTTTCATAGGCACGCAGTGGTGGGTCTTCACTCGTCAGCCCAATATTGGAGAGGTCATCAGTAGATACTGTGAAGCCAGTTGATTCAATGTGCAACCCCTCTTGGGGAACCAAACACACCGCATCGGATGGGACGTGCATGCTTTCATCTTCAATGAGGCCGTTGATTTCTGTGACTTCCTTCTTTGAAAGCGGACGCAACAATACGCCGGGAGGCGGTGCTGGGCATCGGCCGTTAACGACGATACGGCCGCCCGTCATTCCTGCTCCGGGGTCGGGGCCAACATCGCCGTGAACCAGGATGAGACCATCGTGCATTCCGCCGCCAACACGGGCTCCGGTAGCGCCTCGAACGATGATGTGACCGCCACGCATTTCGGCGCCTGTATCGTCTCCACTTCCGTCGAGGACGGTGATGGAGCCGCTTTCCATCATGAATCCAGTAAAGTGGCCAGCCATACGTTCACAAACGATGGTTGTACCTTGATTGGCGGCCCCGAGAAAACTTCCTGCATCTCCTTGCAGGGTGAAGGAGCCACCGCTTCCAAAGGCTGCGACCCACGAACCGAGGACACCAAGTGCACGCAGTCGGGCACCTTCAGGAAGAGCAGGGCACAAACCGAGCTCTCCGTTTTTGGGGACAGGGTCACCTGCATTGGTCCATCCAATTCTGAGAATGGCGTTCTGTTCAGCCGCGGCGATGAGACGAGGGCCCAATTTTTCGTTGATGTTCATCGAGCGCAAGACGACCTCGGAAACACCCGCCATGGCCCTTGGTCGTGCCCCTCACACAAATACACTGCTGTTCACTTGGCCGACGAATTTTGATTTCCGATGCAGGACGCATCCGTGCGGTGAAGAAGCCTTTATTGACGGCCTTCATGAGCAAAGCATGGAGAAGGTCATGACCATCAAAGTCGCCATCAACGGATATGGTACCATCGGTAAGCGAGTCGCAGATGCAGTTGATGCACAGGACGATATGGAGATCATCGGCGTAACCAAAACACGCCCTTCGTTTGGTTGTGACCTCGCCGTTCGAAAGGGCTACCCGCTTTATTGCACATACAACGATGCTGAAAAAATTGCAGCCTTTGGACCGGCTGGCTACACCTGTCATGGCGGCCTTGATGACCTGCTCGCTGTTGCTGACATCGTGGTTGATTGTTCACCAGGAAAAGTTGGTGCAGCCAACAAAGAGGCCTATGTTCAAGCCGGTGTGAAGTACATCTTCCAAGGCGGAGAAAAGCACGACATGGCGGGCATGTCCTACACCTCCTCGGCGAACCATGCAGAAAACATGAACGCCGCCGGCACCCGTGTTGTGTCATGTAATACCACCGGACTTTCTCGCACCCTTGTTCCCCTCTACGAGCACTGCGGTTCGCTGAAGGTGGAATGCACCATGATTCGGCGCGCTGCCGATCCTGGGGACTCGAAAAAGGGACCGATTAACGCCATCAAGCCGGTGCTGAAGGTGCCCTCGCATCACGGCCCCGATGTCATGACGGTCAAGCCTGAAATTGACATCAATTCCATGGCAGTGGCGGTGCCTACGACGTTAATGCACTGCCACTCCATCGTTGCCTTCCTGCCCGAAGGGCACGGGCTGACCACACAAACAGTCCTCGAAATGTGGCGCGAGAACCCACGCATCATCATCATGAATGGCGCAGAAACGAACATTACGACAACGGCGGAAGTCATGGAGTACGCTCGCGACATCGGCAGAAAGTGGGGCGACCTGCATGAGATTTTTGTTTGGGAAGACGGTGTCAAACTCGACGGCGATACGCTGTATTACTTCCAAGCCATCCATCAGGAATCCGATGTCATCCCCGAAAACGTTGATGCCATTCGTGCGCTGATGGGAACCGAAGGGGACTGGAAAGTGTCGGTTGCCAAGACCGATGCGGCGATTTCTGCCTATAATGGACTGTGAACTATTCAACCACCTTTGCAACACAGCAAAGAGGTTCCTTCAAAAGCGTCCGAAGTGTCCGAGGTTCATGCTTTCACGAGCCTCGCTTATGCTCGTTCTTTTTCTGATGGTTTCCACCCCTCTTTCGGTGGCCATAACCGCCACGGCCGAAGGCTCAGATGAAGCACCTGCAACAACCGTCCTTGAGACATCATCCCTTTCGGAGGTTGAACGACTTGAATTGGCTGCTTCCCATTGGTCTGCGATGCCGCACGCAAGCACCGTGACCACGCAACTCATGGCGTCGACGGGGATGATTCATTTGGCCCTGGGCAGCTTTGACCCCCTCCTCGGTGGGGGTCCTGAGGTACCAGCAACGTTGGTGCGTGAGCACGATGCATCGCATACCGGCATGGCCATCGTTCAATTGCATCAACCCGATGGGACGGCGTTCAGTGAACTTGTGGTCAAGCACGACCTGACGGTCTTGGATGTGCTTCACGATGAGGCGTGGTTGGTTCGCCTTGCCGAGAACGGGAAAACGAGTTTCGCAGACCTGCAGGCAGAAGACGCCGTTCGCTGGGTTGGTCAACACCAGCCCGGCTGGCGACTCGCCCCCACATTGCTGACCCAACCAGCAGCTCACAAAGCACTGGCTGTGGTGCCAACACCGGATTTGGGAGTCGGTGGCTATGCAGGACTTGCCACCGATATGGTGCAGTACGGTGCAGTGGAAGCATCGTGCGATGCATGGATGTGTTTGGCGGTTGTTGATGCGACCTCAGCCCGCTCCTTGGTCCATCATCTTGCGCACGACGGGCGTGTTCTTTGGACCGAGCCGACCTCAGAATTGCGGGTTCACAACGCCCTTGCTTGGTCGATTGCAGGAGTACAAAACGTGGCCAACAACGCCACGTTCACCCTCGACGGTTCGGGGGAAATGATCGCTATTGCAGACACTGGTTTGGACCGAAACCACCCCGATTTGACCGGTCGTGTCGCTGCGACGTACACGCAGTTCGGCTTGGACCCGTCACCTGCTGATTCGAACAGTGGACACGGTACCCACATTGCAGTCTCCGTTTTGGGCAACGGAACAGGGAATGCAGACGCCCGTGGTGTTGCCCCTGCAGCCAATCTCGTGATGTACGCTTTGGAGCACGACCCGACCGGGACCTTTGGGCGCATCGGCTCTATTTACGACATGTTGAGGGACGCCGAACAATTGACGGCTCGCATCTCGGTCAACGCTTGGGGATTGAACGGCAATTATGGCCAATACACCGCTGATGCTCGCTCAGTCGATACTTTTGTTCATGACCGCAAGGACCTGACACCCATCTTTTCCGTTGGCGACCGAGGGACCTCTGGTGCCTCTCAAGTCTCATCCCCGGGGACCGCCAAGAACGTCATCGCCATCGGGGCCTCAACAACGGGTGCACCGGGCACGCCAGCGGCTGGTTCGGTTGTGAATTTCTCCTCTCTCGGACCAAGTTTGGACGGTCGCATCAAGCCTGACCTCGTGGCACCTGGCGTTGGCATCTGCTCAGGACTCGCAGAGGAAGCGAGGAATCCGGCTGGTCCGTCGTGCCTGACCGGTACGCATGCGGACGGCAACTCGTACTACATGACCCTCAGCGGCACATCCCAAGCCACGGCCATCGCCTCGGGTGTTGCGGGCCTGACTCGGGAGTTCATTCGTGAGCAAGCCGGCGTTTCCGCACCCTCCAGTTCCCTTGTGAAGGCGGCCATGATCAACGGTGCCCGTGATTTGGGTGCTGCAGATATTCCCAACGCAGCCGAAGGCTGGGGTGAAGTTGACCTTGAGCGTACTGTGCTTCCAATGGATGGTTCCACCGCTCTTGACACCTTCTTTGACGACCGAAAAGTCCTCTCACCTGGATTCGGTTTGTTGTACTCCTTCTCCATCGACCCCAGCCATGGCATGGACTTGACACTGGTTTGGACCGATGAGGCTGGAAGTGCTAACGCTGCCCAATCCGAGGCCCGTTTGGTGAACAATCTTGACTTGGTTTTAGTTGACCCGAACGGCAACGAGTGGCTTGGCAACGACTTCGCTCAAGGCTTTTCCACGACAGGAGGAACTGCCGATGATGTCAACAATGTTGAACGTATTCGAGTTGCGCCAGGGACCTTCAGTTCAGGTTCTGGGAACTGGGTGGTCAAAGTGCTTCATCGTGGTGGTTCCGACCAAGACTTTGCCTTGGTCATGAGCGCCGTTGCCACCCCGACACCTCAGCCCGATTTGGCGGTCTTTGACGGCAGCATTCTTGCCTCGTCGGAAAACCCCCTCAAGAACGATTTGATTTCCATTCGTTTGGCATGGGTGAACCAAGGCACGAGTACGACGGCGCCCTTTGACATCATCCTCGAAGACACGACGGCCCAAACGACGTTGGCCACCGCTTCTCGCCCAGCACTTGGTCCGGGGATGATCGATTCTTACACCATCTTCCACCAATTCACCACCACGGGTGTTCACAGCCTTCGTCTCTCCGTCGATACCGGTAATGCTGTTTCAGAGATGAACGACGCCACTTCCGGAACGGACAACAACATTTGGATTGAGGACATTGAGGTCATGGCACTCGGTGTTCGAGTCGTGGTGGACAACGACGACGGCACGATTCCAGAAACGCCCGAACAGCGTTCTGCCAATGCGCAAATGGTTCTTGATGTTCGAAACGACTCGGGCATAGACATACCTGTCTCCGTTCTTCACGAAGGAACGGGCAATCAATCGGTTGTTCTCTCGGCCACCATGGTCCAAATCCCAGTACCTGGCCGAGACGACTTCTTCCTACCAAGCCCTGATTTGTGGACACGTACGTTTGATGAATCAACGACCTTCACCCTGACGGCCCAAGGTACAGATGACGCCAACAATTCTCTTAATTTGCGACTTGAAGACATTGATGCGGACTTGACCACCGACCCAAATAACCCGCGCTATGTCCGGGCTGGGACCTATGTGATTGAGTTGACCGCTCGTTACGAATATCAACCCACGGTGGCTCACACTCAACGCATAGTCATCGAAGTGGAACAACTCGATCAAGTCCAAGTGGTTGCTGCGGGAACGAGTGGACTTGAAGCGATACCTGGTCAGTCAAGCATTTTCTCCATCTCGGTGCGAAACACCGGGAACGCTCCAGCACAGTACAGCATTGACTGCCTATCAGAGCAACGCTGGCAGGTCATGCTCGGGACATCGAATTCCTCACAGTTGGATTTTGAACCGTTGAACATTCTGGAATACCTTCCCATGTCCATTCGGGTCTTCGTGCCCTTGGTAGCCGACGGGGTTCCTTCTGCAGGCGATACCGATACCGTCACCTGCTACGTCACGTCGCAAACTGATCCATCAATGAATTTCACGGAAAGCGTAACCATCACCGTGCTGGCTCAGGAATCCTTTGATGTACATTTGAAAGACGATGACGGTCCGGTTGGGCCAAATCACCTCTCAGAGGATATTGCGGTTGACAGTGGCCAACAAGTTCATCTCAACATGACGATTGAAAACACCGGAAACATAGGCATTGATCTCGATGTTTCCGTTCTTCCAGACAATCCACAATGGGCCATCCAAGTGTCGCACGGTGAAGACCAAGATTCACGGCAAATTTCTCTTTCCTTAGGACCGGGAGAATCCACCGATGTGCGCTTCATTTTCGGCGTACCCATCACGGCGGAGGAAGGCGACAGCAATGGGTTCACGATTCGCACTGAGCGCACCCTCTCCAATTTCCGGCAGAACGTCACCACCTTGGTGGTAAAGGACGAGTTGGGAATTCTGCTCACCCCTCCCGCAGAGAACCACATCGATACGGTAGTCTCGGATGTGTTTTCCTATGGTGAATTCACGGTCAAGAACACCGGAAACACGAACCTTGGCTTGACATGGACACACGGCCTTGCACCTGATGGTTGGTCGGTTGGTTTTGCGAATCCGATTGTTTACTTGGAACCTCGAGAAGAAAAAACCGTTCGCTTCGGTCTCATTCCTCCAGCACAAGCACCTGCTTCAGACAATGCGTTTGAAATGCTCATCCAAGTGAACGCCACCAACGATGGGCGTTTTGTTGAAGCCTCAGAATCAGTTTCTATCGGTGTTCTCGCCTCGTCCTTTGGTAACATCACGGCGCAAAAGGGCGGTGAGGGTCTGCTTCAGAGTATTTCTCGAACCGATGGACGAACCGAGACCTTCCTCATACGCAACGACGGGAATGCACCCCTTGATGGCGACATCACGGTCGTTCTTCTCGACAAAGACGGTGAAGAGCGCAAGGACTGGACGGTGTCGGTTGAACCGTCCACCGTCAGCGGCTTAGCCGTTGGTGAATCTCTTGAGGTGGCTGTGACGTTGTTGCCCTCCGATGATGTTGAGCGAGGAACCGGTCAACTTCTCTTGAATCTAACAACCAGCGAAGGACAGACCTCCACATTCGAAGAGGTTGTCAGCGTGGAGATTTCTGAGGGTTCAACGGGTCTCTTCAACATCCTCCCTCCCGCTGTCAGCGGTGCGATTGTTGCAGCCCTGCTTATCGGTGGAGTGGTCCTTGCTCGGCGGATGAAGAAATCAGGTGAACTTGAGGACGACAGCACGTCCCTCGTCGCTCCAAACACCCATGCCAATCCAGACATGTTGGGTGAGCGAAGGGAAGAAGCCCTTGACCTCGGTTCTGCTGTTGATGAATTGACCAGTGGTGAAGTGAGCGATGAAGAAATCGCCCAAGCCATCATGCAGTCCATGGATTTGCCGAGCGTGCCTGCAGCAGTTCCCCAAGGCCTCCCTCCTTCCGGTATGCCTCCTGCAGCGGTACCCAAGGGCATGCCACCAGCCGGGATGCCACCGGGCTCTGGAAAAACGCTCCCGGCACTCCCGGTTCCGACACCGCTTCCGCAACCCGCTCCCGCGGCAATTCCGGCCCCCGCTCCTGCGCCTCAGCAAGGCCCACCACTTCCACCTGGTGGCCTTCCCGCTGGTTGGACCGTGGAACAGTGGCAGCATTACGGTCACGAGTGGCTCAAGCGTCAAGGTTGATTCATCAAGGTTGAAAGGGAGAAGGCACTCCCACATTCATGGGCAGCATCGTATTGTTTGGTCCTCCAGGAGCAGGTAAGGGTACGCAAGCACACCGAATCATGGAACACACGGGCCTTCCTCAGGTATCGACAGGCGACATGCTTCGTGCAGCCGTCAAAGCTGGCACACCGGTCGGCCTTGAGGCCAAGGGTTACATGGACCGTGGTGAGTTGGTTCCCGACGGCGTGATCCTTGCACTCATCAAGGACCGTATACAGGAAGCGGACGCTGCTAACGGTGTCATGTTCGACGGTTTTCCCCGTACGATTCCACAGGCTGAAGCGCTTCAAACATTGACGACCATCACGCACGTCCTCGCTATTGAGGTGCCAGATGAACGCATCGTTGAGCGCATCTGTGGCCGTTCAACCTGCGGCAATTGTGGTGCTGTTTACCACGACACGTTCAACCCCGTTCCTGAGGATGGATGCCCTTGCGGAAACTACCAAGAAAAGCGAAGAGTGGATGATAACGAAGACACCGTCCTCAACCGATTGGGGGCCTATCATGAACAAACAGCCCCACTTGCTGCTTGGTACGATGAGCGTGGCCTCTTCCACCGAGTCGACGGAGACCGAGCCATTGATGAAATCACCACCGACTTGCTTGGCGTGCTGAACTGAGGTGGTTTCTTGGGTCGCAGGAGGAACGCCCGTGCGTCCAAAAAAGCGAGCAGGCGTCAATCAGCCCAACACGCCCAAAACCACCTTGCTGGAATACTCAGTAAGCCAAGGTCACACCCTGCCCCTGTGCTTGACACCGCCGCAGTTCACCTCGTGAAAACATCTCGCCGCCATCGTCTTCCACTGCCTCCAGCAGCAAAGGAAACGGTGTGCAGGAAGTGTTGGTCTCATCACGTTCATTCCAGTCGATTTCGTGTTCGGATTAAACACGGCCAGCGAATCAAAACATGCTTGAAGTGTGGCAGCGTTCGTCGTTTTGGTGGTGGGCCAAAGTATCACCGCCATCATCAGCGAGGTGGTCAATGATGAGCACGATTCCGCAGCATATTCTTCGACAAGCCAAATCACGAGACTTTCGTCCAAGTGTCCGCATTGGGAAAGCTGGATTGAGCGAGACGGTTCTGGAAGAAATTCGTCAGCAACTTCAGTCTCGAGACCTCGTTAAAATCAAAGTGAACAAGGGGTTGTTTGAACGCGAGCAGCGAAGTGAGGTCTGGAATTACCTTGCGGAGAACACCGGTTCAACCTTGGTTCTGCAACGAGGAAACATCGGTGTTTTGTGGCGCAGGTAAGTGAACCTGAAGCAAAGGGTCAAAGGGTGTATTCATCCCCCTCACCTTGCAGAGGCTTGTCCATGAACTCCCACCTGTTCACCAACCGAAGTCGCCAAATCGCGTTTGGATTGCTCATGTTCATTGGCGCCATGATGTTTGCCAATCCATCCCGTGCTGGTGGCGGTGGCGGTGTTGGTCTTGAGATTCATATCAAGGACGGGCTTGAAACCCAAGCCGTCTATGTCGGTCTTGCCATTCTGATCGCCGTTTACATTCTGATTATCTTCGAAACAGTGCACCGCACATTGGCCGCTGCTGTCGGTGGTATCGTGGCCATGCTCGCACTGAATTACTACGACACTGGCGATACATTCTCCCTTGCTGAAATCACCACGATGATCGACTGGGAAACCATTGGTTTGCTCCTGGGTATGATGGTCATGGTGGGTGTGTTGTCAAACACTGGTGTCTTCGAGTACTTTGCCGTCCTTTCCTACAAAAAGAGCGGCGGTTCAATTTGGACCCTCGTCGTCATTTTGTGTTCGGTTACGGCCGTTCTTTCTGCCTTCTTGGACAATGTAACGACCATGCTCTTACTCACGCCTGTCACCATTCAATTGGCCAAAGTGCTCGATATCAAACCCATTCCATTGCTCATTTCTGAGGTGTTGTTTTCCAACATTGGTGGTGCTGCCACCATGATTGGGGACCCTCCGAACATCATGATTGGCTCGGGTCTTTCTCCCGACAAGATCGCCTCGGCAGAGGGTGGAAAATACGCCTACATGTCCGAATACGGCGTGACATTCAACGATTTCATCATTGAAATGGGCCCGGGCATTTTGATGTGTATCGTTCCGAGTTTTATGCTGCTCAAGTGGTACTACGCCGATGAATTTTCAGGCAGCCGAATTCGAGATGTCGCAGAACTTGAAGCCAAGTACGGCATCAAGGACCCTCAGATGCTCAAGGTTGCAGGAACCATCCTTGTCCTCGTGATTCTCAATTTCTTCCTTCATCCCATCACGCACATCGCCGTGTCATGGATTGCGCTCGTGGGTGCGGTTGTCATGCTCTTGGCTACCGATCGCCACGAACTTGAGGAGCCCCTTCACCACGTTGAGTGGACCACCCTGCTGTTCTTTGCTGGATTATTTGTCCTTGTCCACTCTCTCCAATACATGGGTGTTATCGCTTTCATCGGCGAGTATGTCGAGCGGGCCATCGCCTTCTTTGGCAGTGATACCGGCGACGGTCAAACCGTTCGTTTGGCAGCCGCAATTCTCATTGTTTTGTGGGTCTCTGCCATCGCCTCTGCTTTCATTGACAACATTCCGTACACGGCCACAATGATTCCCATCGTCCTTCAAATCGCCGACAACCTTGGTGATTACCTCCTCGGGCCGTTGATTTGGGCTCTGGCCTTTGGTGCTTGCTTGGGCGGAAACGGAACGCTCATTGGAGCCTCTGCGAACGTGGTGACGGCCGGCATGTCCGAAGAGGCAGGCTACCCGATTTCGTTCAACGAATTTTTCAAAGCAGGTTTCCCCATCATGATTCTAACCACGTTCATTGTCTCGCTTTACATGTTGCTCGTCTTCATTGTGGGTGGAGAAGACAACGGCACCTACGTCAAACTCATTCTCGTCGGCATCACCATGTTGAGCATCATCGGTCAACTCGCACGAGGTCGCAGTAAGGGCAAGACCTTCGCTGAAGCCCTTGTTGATGACGAAATGCAAGGTCTTGAAGAAATGGTCGTTGAGGCTAAGAGCGCCGTTGTTGGACTGCTCCGTGGCGAAGAAGAGTGAAGGCGCATACGAGCGTTGCCTTGAAGTCCCTTCGGCGCAACGGAGGTACGGGGCAGATGCATGTTTGAGTGTCAAATCTGTGGACTCCTTTCGTTGGGCGGCACTGCCTGCCCTGCTTGTGGGAGTCAACTTCGTACGGATTTGTCGCTTGATGGCACGTCCGATGAGGTCCTCCCAACCGAAGTGCCAGGGCTGGACGATGCGGCCGCTGCATGGTACGACCTTGAGGGAATTGAACCTCCCGCGGAGGAGGTTGAGGAAGAGACCATGCCCGCACCTGCAACGAGCAGTCTTCCGTTTGGATTCCAAGGCGAATCCACGGTTTATGATTCTCGATTGCCCTTTGGCATTGGAAGCTTCGCTGATGGTATCCCCTTCGATGCGAGCCAAAGCGAAACCCCTACGAGTTCAATCCCTGTTGTTGCCGAGGAAGCACCTGTTGTGGTTGAAGAAGCACCCGTTGAGCCAGTCGTAGCAACGCCAGCACCTGCAGACCCTAGCCCATCTACTCCTGAGGCCCCAGCTCCTGAACTTTCTCCGATGGCTGATGTTCATGAACCACCTGAAGCGGTTGACCAACCACCGGAAATCCTCGATGAGGCACCCTTCAATGCACCGTCGGTACCAGATGCACCGGTGTTGTCGTCTGAACCTGTCCGTCTGACGTCTGCTCGTTTGGTTACCACGCCTCCTGTTCAGGACGAGCCGGCTGTGCCTGATTATTGGAAGATTGATGCGCAGATTCCTGATTATGAACAAATCTACGAACAGGATGATGCCGTGGTCGAGATGGAGTACGCCTCGCTTGAAGATGATGTCGTGGTCTACGACCACGGGGCGGATTCTCCTGCGGCTGTGTTCTATTCACCTCTTGAGGCAACGCCAGTCTCAAACCCACAGCCTTCCATCAAACTCCAACTGCACCCAGCGCAGGCCATGCGCGTTGATGTGGGCGATTCTGCACCGTTACAAACCACCCTCGCAGCAGGTTTTACTGCCATGCAGCAGGGTGATTGGTCTTCGGCTGCACGCTCGTTCCAGAAAATGGCGGCGAGCATGCCGACCAACGCCGAGGTGTACAACAACTACGGCATCGCTCTCCTCCAGCGTGCGACAGGGATGCGGGACGGTGGCGATGGCCAGCAGAAAGCAGTGGCTGATACGCAATTTGAATCGTCCATTTTGGCTCTGCGTGAGGCCGCCAAAAATGCGCCGACCAACGGTGATGTTCTCGTGAACCTCGCCATCGCTCTTGTCGAAAGCGGCCGGCCAGAGAAGGCGTTGGGCATCATGAACGTCCACAACGCCCGCACTCCTGGCTCTACAAAGGGCTTGAACACAGCAGCTGTGGCGATGTTTGAACTGGGCCAACTGACTCAAGCCGTGGAGACGCTCGGAAAGGCTGGCGACGATGCGGTCGTGCTCAGGAATCTTTCCCAACTTTCACCAAAAACCGCCCCTGCGTGAAGATTGGGCACTTTTCTTCAAAAAATGAAGCACTGTTCCACTTTATCGGGTCCTTTTGATACCGATTTCTTCTTATATGGGTGGAAGGTCGGGTGGTTGCTTAGCACCCTGTCATGCCTGTCATGGTGGGGGAAGGGCTGAGGAGAACCGCCCTCGAGGAGGTGGTTTTCTGTTGAGGCCGAATTGGCATGACTAGATACCGAAGGGTTACTCATATGGTGTGGAAACATACACATGTGATGCTACAACCCAACTGGGGGATCGCTCGGCTCGAGTGCCGATGAAGG
>CALGEM010000285.1 GCA_937881505.1 uncultured euryarchaeote | reverse complement strand
CGTAAACTGCACGAGGGGGCGCCGTGGAGATCGGCGTGGAGGTACATGTCTTCGCCCGAGAGGTGTTTTTTGACGACAGCGTCGTTGCCTTTGGCGTCCTTTCCTCCTACGATGAGGTGTCCGCCTTCGACCATTCCCCAGCGATGCTGTTCAAACCACATACGTTTGCTGCGCTTGAGACGATTGAGTTTCCCGCTGGCCTTCTGTTTGGCTTCGTTCTTTCGTGCTCGCTTGAGCTTGCGTTCGGTCTCCTCAAGGGCCTGCACCGCACCCGAGGTCTTGTTCTTCTGTTTGCGAGCCGACTCAAAATAGCGCTGCGCATTTTGGTGGACGGTGGCGTCGAGGTCCAGCAACACCTGAGGGCCCTTTGCTTCCCCATTTTCATCGGGAAGAACGACCGTGATGGTCCGCTCGGCGGGAGCAGCGCTGACAATCCACGGGATGCCTTTGATGGCTTTTCGCACGGGGCTCCAACCGTCTCGTTCCACGGCTTCTTTGGTTTGTTCAAGCAGGCCCTCAACATGGCTCCAATGTTCCTGAATCAAATGACCAAGCCGTTGTTGTTTCTCAATTTTTTCCGAAAAGCCTGCCAGCGCCTTTTCCTGCTGCGCCTTGCGTCGCTCCAAACGCTCCACTTCAGTCGATTGTCCCCGCCCTGGCCCGGCTTGCTCAAATCGCTCTTCTTCTCGGCGTTGCAAAGCATGGGCATCATGCGCTCCTTTCCAGATGTCGATGGCCTCACAAAGTGATGGAAAACTTACTTGTGGCATGTCGGCGTGTTGTGGGAGGATAATCGGCGTTGCTTCGACCGAGCGTTCAGCGAGCCAAACCTGTTGCTCACCCGCTGTTAATCCCTCATAGGCGGGGCTCCAAGGGTCGGCATCATCGGCTCGTAATTTGAGAACGAGATGGCCCTTGTCGCTGTTATCAAGTTGAGATAACAAGGTCTGAAGGGCTGCGTATACGACGGTTGCATCGGCCTCCTGTGTAGGGGAATTGGGCTCGTGCTTCGCTACGGCGCAGACTGCATTGGCGTGGGTGGCACCCAAATTGACCTTCCCGCCGAGGGTGGAAACGAGGTCGCGGTCGGAGTCGTTGAGGAGGTTCCGCAGGGCTGCTTCATCGAGCTGGTAGGGGTCCATGGCAGGTGGTGGAGGTGCATACTCGACCCCTTTTTTCAGGGTTCGACCAGCATATGATGCGTGGGTCAGTGGTTGGATGATCACACCTTCCTGGTCAACCAGAATGATGTTTCCATCCCGAAACACTTCCACGTAGAGGGTTCGCTCCCCGTTTTTGGTGTCAAAAGAAAACGCCAGCACACGGTCAAAGCCCACTTGCCTCACCCCGGTCAATCGAGC
>CALGEM010000284.1 GCA_937881505.1 uncultured euryarchaeote | reverse complement strand
CGATAACTGGTCGATTGAACCAGCTCTGCCACCCGGCTTAACTTTCGTGAACGGCTACATCATCGGTGTGGCGACGACCAACCTTTCCCAGACGACTTTCACCGTATGGGCAAACAACTCGGGTGGCGTGGCCCTTGCAACGTTCAACCTGACCGTGAATCAACCAACCTACTACGCCCGTTACCCAGAAACTCGCATCGTGCTGGATGTTAACGAAACGATGCCTAAGCTGACGCCGATTTACTACTTCGGCGACAACCAAAACCCCGCCTGGGCCATCGCTCCGAACTTGCCCGAAGGCCTCATCTTTGAGTACGGACGAATTTTCGGCACACCAACAGAAGCTTCCAATGAGACGAACTACACCATCACAGTGCTTGGAGAGATGGTGCCGGTTGAACTCTTCGTCATCATCGAAGTTCGAGAAGAAGCCAACAACACTGTGGAATCCGTGCGCAACGAAACGGAGGTTGAGAAGTTCGTCTTGCCAGAACCTCCTGAACCCGAATCCTTTGACATGTATTGGATTTGTTTCCCGCTGCTCCTCATCTTGATGTTCTTGGGCGTCGCCGCCATCAATAATTTCCTCGCCCTCACGGCCAAGGACGAAGAGGACGAAGACGACGCTGAAAACGAGGGCAAGGGCGGCGACGGCGACAACGGTTGACCCCTCCAACACCTGCAACTCGTCCTGCTCTTCTCACCGAAAGTCATAGAGAAGGCCACCACCTCGGAAGGGTTGGAGGGCGACCTGTGTACACCATGGAAGACCTGAAAACAAACCGTGATGCACAAATCACGGTCGGCAGCATCGTCTTCTTCTTGCTGGCCTTCCCGATTTACTTCGGCTATGCAGCCAGCACCGCTACCGGAAGCCTCGGTGGTGGCGTGGCGGATTACCAGGTGAACGGGGAGATCACCTACGTTGAACTCGCATCAGGTTCGGTCTATGTTGACGATGGCTCATCGTGGTCGGACAGTTTCAACACCGATGCTGTAAGCGGTGCAGATGACCTCAACATCGTGGGCGTCATGGTGAGTATGTCCTATGGAGAAGATGAAACTTCCAACGGTGCGAGCTGCGGCGCAGACGGCGCCGACACCATTACTGGCACTGCGACGCACCTCGAATTCACGGGTTCAGCGCAAGGTCAGAACGACGGTGGTTCTGGTGCACACGACGCCATGGCCACTTGGTACAACGAGTCCATGGTTGGCGCCGTTGTCAGCGGCCTCTCCATGAGTGAGATTCAGGCTCAACTTGATTCCAATGGAGCCGGTTTGGGAGACCACGCAGTGGACATTTCTGTCGATGCCGATGTTGGAAACACAAACCCCGCTCCTATCGTCGGTTGTCAGCGTTCTGACGGTGGTGAAGAAGTCACTTACACGGTTAGTCTGATGGTGCTTGAATACACCATTGCGCCTTACATCGATACCAGCGACATCTGAGATGCAACGCATTCTCAAGCGTTCATCAGTTGAGCGATGTCAAGCATCCCAGAGACTCGGTTCGCCACCACGGTACGAATGGCGGTGAGTTCCTCTTCGGTGGTTGCTTCAATGCGCATCACGAGCACCGGCTCGGTGTTGGACTTGCGGGCCAGGTACCAGCCCACGTATTCATCGTCCTCGTTGTTGAAGCGGACACGCACGCCGTCCACGGTGGAGCATTCCATGTCATCAAAAGCCTCAGTGATGGCCGCAACGACCTCGAGTTTGCGCTCTTCAGGACACGGCACCTTGACCTCACCCGTGGTGGGCAAGGGGGGCGCAAGGCGGTCGAGTTCGCTCGAGAAGGTTGGACCACCTTCGCTGACAGGGCTGTGGCGGGACCACAGCTCAATGAGGCGTGCAGCGTTGTAGAGCGAACAATCAAAGCCGTACCATCCACGGTCGGCGAGGAAGATGTGGCCGCTCATTTCCGCCGCCATCTTGCACTTGGGCATGCTGGCGAGCACCCGCTTCATGAACGAATGGCCAGTGCGGGCCATGACGGGGCGTCCGCCCGCTTCGAAGATGGCTTGCTCCACGTTCATGGAACATTTCACGTCGTAGACGATGCGAATGTGTTCGTCGTCAGCGGCGTCTTCTGGAAGTTCGTCTTCATCGGCCAACACGTCGTTCGCCAGTAGAGCGATGAGTCGGTCAGGATAGATGAACCGACCTTCTTCGTCAACCGCTCCAATGCGGTCGCCGTCGCCGTCAGCCCCCATGCCGAATTCGCAGTTGTGCTCCACGACGGCCTTTCCGAGGTCGACCATGTTCTTCGGTCGGGTTGGGTCGGCACCGTGGTTGGGTTCGGTCGCGTCCCAGTCGCAGTAGAGGTCAACATGCTCAACGCCCATCTTGTCCAAGAGTTGGCTCATGAACGGACCGGGA
>CALGEM010000283.1 GCA_937881505.1 uncultured euryarchaeote | reverse complement strand
AAGGACGTGGATGGTTTCCATCCACAAAACCTCGGCCGCTTGGTCCAAGGAAGAACCGATGGCATGCTCCCGTGTACCCCAAGCGGCGTCATGCGTATGCTGCGATGGGCAAACATCGACCTAGAAGGGAAACGCGCCGTTGTGCTTGGCCGCTCCAGAATTGTTGGCATGCCGGCCGCTTTACTCCTCGCTGCCCGGGGCGCCGACGCCACGGTGACCGTTGCACACTCAAGAACCCAAGAACTCGAAACCGTTTGCAAAGAAGCCGATGTCCTCGTTGCGGCGGTTGGCCGACCGGACATGGTGAAAGCAGATTGGGTCAAGCCTGGAGCCATCGTGGTTGATGTCGGCATTAATCGCGTGGAAGATGATACCCGTGAGCGAGGTTGGCGGCTTGCCGGTGATGTTGACCCGTCCGTTTCAGATGTTGCGAGTTGGCTATCACCGGTACCCGGGGGCGTCGGACCGATGACCATCGCGATGCTCATGGAGAACACTGTTCGTGCCGCAGAAGCCGTTCATCACAGATGAAGACAAGGCCTAAGACATGCGCGGGTAAAGCCGATTCGTGGTCCACGATCCTCGAGCACCCCGTCTTGCGGCCATGGCGACGTTGTGTGCTGCGGTTTTGGTCTTGTTGACAGCATTGAATTTGGTGTTGAACCTCATTGGTTCAAGCGGGCCATCCATCGAGGAAGCAGTTGCCATGGTTGGCGTGGGTGTGTTCCTTCTCATCGCCAATCTTGCCAACAAAGAACGCGTCATTCCGGAGCTCATGTCAAGTGGTGGACGAAGCGACGTTGAGTCCTTTGATACATTGACCACCATGACAACCGGGGCGGCCCAGACGGAGGTCAACCCAACCACCGCATCCATCATCACGAGCATTCTCGGTGAGCAAGCAACAGCGGACCAGCAGCAAGTCAATTCAGCCATTGACACCTTGTCTTCTGGAGAATTTGGTGCTTCTGTTCGTCGAACCATGGAAGAGGTCGAGGCGGCCAATCAAACCACCAATGACCAACGTGAAGCCGCTCCTGCTGACGAAGAAACCGGTCAAACCATGGAACGAGTTTTGGTGCAACCCATTCCTCTTCCCGGGCATGAGGAGGAGCCAACGGTCAACCCTGCGAGTATTCCCGGCCTTGAACCCGGTCGCGTCTTTGTCACTTCAGGCGTGGCCAGCGTACCACTGCCGAGTCATGAGCCGGATCTACCAACCACCTCTGCTGCGCCGCCGAGCACGGTTGTGGACGAACCCTTGGCGACCCCCGTTGTTCCCGAGTTGCCCGAACTGCCCGACATGTTGACACTCCCCGACTTGGAAACAGATAAGGAGCCTGAAGAGGCAATGGAAGTACCCGCTGCACCCACCTTTGATTTGCCAGATTTGGATGGATTATTCGATGACCCGCCAGTGGAAAGCCCTGTGAAGGAAGTTCAACAATTGCCAGACCTTCCTGATTTGGATGACTTATTTTAGACACGAGGGTTCAAAACAGGTACGGGGGAGGAATTGGTGTGTGGACGCAAACACATGATTTGCACTCGCATTCACTTCACAGCGATGGTGAGCATGAGGTCGCCATGGTGGCCCGATTGATGAGGCAGGAAGGCGTGCAGATCTGGTCACTCACCGATCACGACACCACCTCCGGTTGGCTTGAGGCTCAACGAGCAGCCAACGTTGAGGGATTGGTGTTTGTTCCCGGTGTGGAAATCACCTGTGAACCCGCGCAGAAACCAGAGAAAGAGCAACTGCTGGCCACCGGACGGGAACGGGCTTCCGCTTCATGGCACCTCCTTGCTTTCTTCCCGAATCACCGTCCAGGTTCTGCTGACCCGAAGATGGAGGCATTCAACGCCTGGCTTCTCCCTCGCCAAGACGGTCGCCAACCTCGCATGCGCGCCATGTGCCAGCGATTAACCGACCTCGGTATGCCGGTGGATGTGGAGGATGTTATTGGGCGAGCAAGCGGTTCGGTTGGTCGACCACACCTCGCTCAGGCGATGGTTGACCTCGGCTATGTTTCTTCCAAACAAGAAGCGTTTGAAACATGGATCGGCGACGGTTTGCCAGGGTTTGTCCCTCACCAGAAACCCACCATCGCAGAGGCTGTTGAAGCCGTCAAGGCAGCCGGCGGCATCACGTCCCTTGCCCATCCGTTGTATTACGGCGTCTCCACGCCTACGCTGCTCCAAACGCTCCATGCACTTGGCGTGGATGCGGTTGAGGCCGTCCATCGCAGCCACAACGACGCCTACCGACACGAACTGACTGAAGAGGCGAAGCGCCACGGCATGAGCGTCTCGGTCGGCTCGGATTTTCACGGGCTTTCCTACCAGGCTCGACCGGGAAACATGCCCCACCAAATCGAATGCTTGCACGCTGAACTCAAGGCGTCCTCAATCGGTCAACCATCAAGGCAACCTCAAAGAGGACAATGATGGGAAGCGCAACCAAGAACAGTGAAAGAGGGTCGGGCGGCGACATGAAGGCGCCGACCACAAACGCACTGAACCAAATGATACGACGAGCACCGGCCATTTGCTCACGAGTCACGGCTCCAGACCGCAAAATCAACGTCGTGATGAGGGGTGCTTGGAACCCAATGGCTGAAGCAGAAACGAGGTTGACGATGAAACCAGCGTAGTTGGAAAGTCGCCACTCCGTGGTCAAACCGGCCTGTTGGGCATCGGTGGTGAGGTAGTCGAGCAAGAGTGGGATGAGCCCGTACCATGCGTAAAGGGCACCAATCATCAGAAGAAGCACAGAGGTAAACACGGCCAACACCAATCGGGGCCCAGGTTTGGGCAAGTTCACTTCAAGTTCGGACAAACGCGACTGAACTGCCTCGTGGCGCAAACCGTATTTTGTGGTCTGAACCACAACCATGAGCATGACCAAGACAAGACCCACAGAACCTGCAATTCGAAGTTGAAGGAAGAGAAATTCAACGGGTGAAATGACAATGATTTCAACGCCTTGGGGAAGCCTTGCATCGTCGACCAACCATGAGATGAAGGCGCTCGTCAACGGAAAAGCAGCCACGAACCCGAGGAGGAAGAGGGCAACATAGTACTTGAGGGAGGCTTGAACCGTGCTCCGCATGGATGCAAGAATTTGACCACCTGAGGACTGAGCCAAACGCTCAACAGTGGCTTGAATCGATTGCTGAACCATGCCTCACGCCTCTTCGTCTGTTGACGATGAAGAGGCCCATACATATGAGGGTGTAGAATCAATCCAACTGCGACCTTCTTTCTTGAGTCGGTACAAACGATAGACAACAAAGCCCGTCATCCACAGTGAAGGCAGGCTGAGGAACATGGCTTGCCCCATCTTATCGTCGCCATAATCGTTGATGATACGGACCTCCATCACCGGTTCATCGGCTGAAGCCTCATCGTAGTGCATGACGATGAAATGGTAAATTTTGGGCGAGGTGATGTTCAAACTCAAGGTGGTTTGGGGCGCCACTGTGTGGTGATCACCGAGTGTTTTCATGACTTCCCAATCTATGGCGCCTGTCTCCATTGCAGGTACGCTTGTCTCAACCATGACCACCACGATTTCGAGATGGCCAACGGTGTTGAGGTTACTGACGTTGGATTGCACCATCTCGCCGGGATCAAATTTCTGGATGATCTCAAACGTGCTATCGCCTTCCCCGAGACGGAACGAAACTCGGTCGTCAATGGTCTCTTCTTGGTAGTTCACCGCCATCATCATCCCGGTGAGGAGAATGAGCATGACCACGCCTTCAACCAGAATATGGCGACGTACTTTTTCACGACCAATGCCCTTGAACACGGGGCCGTAATCATTGCGAAGCCTCGGTTGGAGATGATGGATGAACAAGGCACCGATGCTACCGATGAGAATACCGAGCGGTATGTCGACGACCCAGTGGATACCGAGGTAGAGGATGGTAAAGATGAACAAGGCTGTGTTGATGAGGACAAAGAAGTGGTAGGGCCAGTGCCGCCATTCCCTGAGCGTTCCTCCTTGTTCCTTGACGTGCAGGTAATTCAGCATCAAGATGCCGAAAGGAATGGCGACGTGCAGACTTGGGACGGCGTTATCCAACGGGTCGTGAAGCGCGTAAAAGACGGTGTACCAGCCGTCATGGTACAGCAATGCATCCATTCCGGGAATCCAAGACGAGGTGACTTCAACGTTGAAAAAGAGGTAGTAGGGAACCGCCAGGGCGTAAATCAAGAGATAATTGAGTGTGACCTTGTCGGTCATGTCCCTGTCGCCTGAAAAAGCGAAGTAGACCGTGGTTACGTAAATCAAAAAGAGGTAGACAAAGAGGTAGTGGAAGTTCAGAAATTCGGTCAGCGCATCGTTGCTGAACACATCTTGGACCCACTTGGTGAATTCACCCTCCAGCCCGTACACCCAGTCGGTCCAGTGCCCGGTCCGCGCTTTCATCGGCTCGTTGAGCCGGTCGGTGATGGCCTTCCAACGAATGATGACGATGTAGCCCATGGCGTGAAGGTAATACCGCTTGTCGTGAAATTCCTGAGCCCAAGAGCGCCATGGGATTCGGTATTCTTTCTGTGAGCGTGTGAAGAACCAACATATGATGGGCGTCAGGAACAGAATCATGCCCATCATGATGTCATAGGGTTCCATGGTTCCGGGGGCAGAGAGCGTGGTTTTATGCCTTCGGGGTATTCGGTGGGAACACTTTGCAATTCAACACCTTGGAGCGGGAACCTTT
>CALGEM010000282.1 GCA_937881505.1 uncultured euryarchaeote | reverse complement strand
GGGCGATGGTGGAAGCAACACCGAAACCAACGCACCTTCATCCACAGCGATTGACCTCACCAATCGCACCACTACGTGGACGGTCTCACCTGCCTTGCCAGGCAACTTGACCAACAGTTCAACCACGGGTGAAATAACGGGCATGGTCAACACGACCTTGACCAATACGACGTACACGGTGACGGCCACGCACAGCGATGGTACGGTGGATACCTTCACCTTCAGTTTGCGAAGCCTCGCTGATTACGATGGTGATGGACTACCAAACGACTTACCAAGCGATTACGATGCAGCCGAAGGACCAACATCTGGTCTGGTTGCTGACAGCGATGACGACGGCGACGGCCTTGCCGACAGCATCGAAACGGATACTGGAACCTACATTGATGCAACCGACACGGGCACCGACCCGCTCAACCCCGACACCGACGGTGACGGCGTATGCGACGGGCCGAATGCTGTCGCTGGCGTGTGCATTGCTGGGCCGGACACCGACCCGCTCGGCGAGGTTCCACCACCCACTCTGGTGGCTCTGAATAACACCGCCATCACCACGCTTGCGCCTTATCACACGCTTTCGGGAGGCACCTACGAGATCGCTCCTGACTTACCTGCTTCGTTGATGCTTGATGCCAACACCGGTGAGATTAGCGGCACGCCAACCGAAGTACTCTCCAACACCACCTTCACGGTCTGGCTGAACCACACGGACGGCTCCTCGGTGACGTGGGACTTCACGGTTGAAGTATTGGAGGACAGCGACGGTGACGGCCTGCCCGACACCTTGCCGAGCGATTACGATCCGAACAACCCTGATTCACCCGGACTTGTCGAAGACCTCGACGACGACGCTGACGGTACGTTGGACGCCGATGAGGTGAACGACGGCACGAATCCGACTAACCCGGATACCGACGGCGACGGTATGTGTGACGGCCCCAACGCGGTTGGCGGCGTGTGCACGGCCGGACCTGACGCCTTCCCGCTTGACCCGTCGGCCGATACGGACACCGACGGTGACGGTATGCCCGACACTATTGACGGCAGTTCCACGAGCGTTCCACCCCTGGTCGAAGACGAAGACGACGATGGTGACGGCTTGGACGACGTGAACGAGACGGACACGGGCCTGTACGTCGATGCAACCGACACGGGCACCGATCCGCTTGACCCGGACACCGACAACGACGGTATCTGTGACGGTCCCAACGCGGTGCCGCCCATCTGCGTGGCCGGCCCCGACGATACGCCGCTTGGCATGACCGCCGAAGGCGACCTCTATGCGGTCAACAACTCAGTCATGGTCTCGCTGACGCCGAAGTACACCATCCCTGATGGCACCTACGAGGTTCACCCAGCCTTGCCTGCGGGTCTTTCGATCGACCCTGTGACCGGCATCATCAGCGGCACACCGACCGAAGTGGTTCCGCTGACCGAATACACGGTGTACGGCAACGCCACCTCCGGTGCTCTGTTCTTCTCCTTCAACCTCGAAGTGCTTGAAGACACGGACGGCGACGGTCTGCCCAACGAGCTGCCTGAGGACTATCCGGCCAGTGGCGAACTGGTGGAAGACCTAGACGACGACGGTGACGGCGCCTCCGACTTGTCTGAGACGGGCACCGGCGTCTACAACGGCACCGGCGACCTTGGCACGGATTCCCTCAACCCCGACACCGACGGCGACGGCGTCTGCGACGGTCCTAACGCGGTACCTCCGGTTTGCTTGGCCGGGCCTGACTCCAACCCTGTTGGAACAGGCCCACTTGGCCCGACCGTCTTGGTGAACAACTCTCAGACGGCGCCGATTCAGCCGCCTAACGCAGTGGCTGGCGCCACGTGGGAGGTCTCACCCGTTCTGCCCGCAGGCTTGATGCTCGATCCGGCCACCGGCATCATCACCGGAACTCCAACCGAAGCGATTGACAACACGACGTACACTATCTGGGCGAACACGACCGACCCCGCCTTCTCGATTGAAGCCACCTTCTGGCTCGAGGTTTTGGAGGACTTTGACGGCGACGGTATGCCTGACCAATTGCCCGATGACTATCCCGACACGGGCCAAGCACCGTACACGCTGATCGAAGACGAGGACGACGATAACGACGGTCTGTCCGACGACAACGAGAACCTCATTGGTTCTGACCCGTACAATCCAGACACGGACGGCGATGGTTTCTGCGATGGCAACGGTACCGGCGACGGTGCGTGTTTCGCTGGACCCGACACCGACCCACTCGACCCTGAAGTGCCCGTGAACACGGACGGCGATGCCTACCCCGACGAGGACCCTGACGGTCCCGGCGGCCTGACAGCGGACGACGACGACGACAACGACGGCCACCTCGATACGATGGAAGTGG
>CALGEM010000281.1 GCA_937881505.1 uncultured euryarchaeote | reverse complement strand
TTGATGAGGTCCAAGTCTTTGGTGAGGAAAAGCACGCGCTTTCCGGGCGTCAAGGCAATGTTTTGCGCTGGCTTTGTGGCCCCCATGCCTCCCCCTCAAGGCTGTTCATGGGTCATTCGTTCATAATCGGTTCGGGGCGGCTTCTTTGTTGACAAAGGCCGCCACGCGACGGTATGTTGCGCATCTCCACAGGTATTCCAACGGTCCAAATCTGTACCGCTCGAGCCACTTTTCAGCGAGGTACAGCTGTGCCCACCAAATGACGATGATGAGCAAAAACACCGTGGTGCGACTCATCCATCCCCCTGGGAGCAGTGAAGCGAGCACCACGCACACAATGGTTTGGCCGATGTAATTTGTCAGCGCCGTCTTCCCAAGGGCTCGAATCCGGTTGATGAGCACCCCGCTCGTCTTTTCATTCCACCACATCAACAAGCCAAGGTAGCCCAAAGCCATGGGGACCGTGCCCACCGTGTTGGCATAGTTCCCCTGAACGATGGCTGTGGGCGAGAAGTTTTGCGTGGCAGTCCATGCCAATCCAACACCTGAAAGAAGAGCGCCAAGGGTGACAAGACCCAGGCTGCGCTTGAACAACGCATCGCTTGCATTGGCGCGAATTAACGCCCCGTTTGCGTACAAGCCCATTCCGATGAACATCATGCCCATGGCCCGAGCAAATACGTCGTACATCAAACCAAGAAATACCAAATCAACATCACCCAAATGAGCCGTCTTGATGGACGAATCCCCCCAGACCTCGAGGAAAGCGGCAGGGTCAACAACAGAGACGACCAATGCATTAACGATGATCGGCGAGAGGTACAACAGGGTGCCAACTGAAATGAGCAGAGTTGGTGGAAGTTTTCTGCAGAGCAATAACACGGGCGCACAGCAGGCGTAAACAAACATAATATCGCCCTCCCATATCGATGCATGGAACGACCCCATAAGGAGAAGGAGGAAATTTCGCCACAAGCTGAGCCTCACAGGCGAATGGCCTTTGGCTGCAGCACGTTCACAAAAGAGAAGCACGCTTGCGCCGAAAAGAAGTGAAAAAAGAGCCATGAATTTCTGGTCAGCAAACACTTCGCCAAATCCACCAACCAACCAATCCAGGATCGTTCTGTTTTCCGGGCTGGAGATGTCAAAGTAAGCCGCACCTACGAAAAAGAACGAGACAGCGTTCATGATGAGAATGCCCATGACGGCCACGCCTCGAACCGTATCGAGGTGGGTGATACGTTGGGAAGAGGGCAGGAGGCCCGCCTCCGTTTGTTGCTCCATGATTTAGCCCAAGGTCTACCGCCCTTAAGGGAGAGGGATTTTGTTTGACCTCTCGTCTTGTTTACAATTGATGCCTTTGCACTCGTGGGTGAACACAAGGGTACCCATCCAAACACCCGTATTCGGAAGGGTTTCGAATGGGCTATTCTAAACACTACCCAATATTGTCCGAAAAAATAATAAAATTATGAGAATTCATTTTGAGGGTAGATATGGCTAATTCAGATGAGCCTGCGCTTGACCCTGAGGGACGTGATAGCCAAAGTCCTATGAAAGGCTC
>CALGEM010000280.1 GCA_937881505.1 uncultured euryarchaeote | reverse complement strand
GTGCAGCATGGAGGTGATTCAAGATCACCTCGCCCAAGGACCGAACGTCCTTGCCTGCGACGGAGCCCTTGCCACATGCCTGGAAAGCGGCATCGTGCCCGATGCCGTGATCGGTGACATGGACAGCGTAGGCGGGGATGTACTCGAACGATTCGTCAGCCTCGGGGGCGAAGTCCTTGAACGGAAGGAGCAAGACTCCCATGATTTGACCAAAGCCTTGGCACTGGCAGAAGACCGAGGCCATTCATCGTGCATCGTCATCGGTGCGACGGGAGGCGACCGTGAACATGAGTGGGCAAATCTCCTGAGTTGCGCAGCCACGAGGCTTGACATCCAATGCGTGGGCGAGGAGCATGTTTACCACTTTCTTCTTACCGGAAAACACCATTCTATAGAAATTGAAGCGGGACAAAAGTTCTCGTTGTTCACCGTGCCCACCGCCGGAGGAATCACCCTTTCAGGCGCCAAATACGGCTTGGAAAACGAAACGCTCAGCATGGGTTCCAGAGGCTTACACAACGTCGCAACATCCTCAACCCTGCAGGTGTATTACACGCAGGGTCGGCTCATGCTCCTCATGCGTCGTCCTTCGTCGAAGGCGGAAGAAACGACCTGAGCATCGCCGAATAGTCTTCCTTGCCGTCCCATTCTTGGGCACGACGGTCGATTCTGGCCTTCTCCAAGGTGGTCTCAAAACCTCCCCAATCCTCGATGAGTTTGAGGCGGAAGGCGGCTTTTGGCGTGTAGCCTGGTAGGAAGTTACGCCACAGGAAAGGAATCCGTCCGGGTGTGACTTTGTTGACGATTTGCACAATCGAGGTGTTGCAAGTGGTCAACAACGAGTGATACCATTCCGGATTGACGGCCAAATCGTTGAGTTTCTTGATCATTCCAAAGAGCAACTCCTTGTCTTTGCCTGGCGGTGTTATGGCTCGGAACATGTAATCCTTGTTGCCTCGTCCGTGCGTTCGCAACCCAGTCACGTCCCGCTCAAACCCAACCAGGAGGTAGAGTTCGTAGGCGCGCCACATCCCATCCCACGGATGGTAACGCTCGTTTTTCTCACGGCGTGTTTCAAAGGAAAACGAAAGACATGTCCCGTCGCCAAACTCGAAGGTCAAGTAGGTATGAGCGAGACCTTTCAGCGAGTGGAAATGGTCCACCATGAACCAAACATGCTTCAAATCATCAGCATCAACCTCGACGTTCTCCACCCAGTTTTCATCGCGGTCTCGGGTGGTGCGCCAAGTAAAGTCACGAACCATGTGGAAGGTGATTTTTGAGCCCTCAACCGTGGCTGTGGTCAGGTGCTCACAATCGGCTGCCCACTCGAGGTCAAGGGAGGGCTGAAGCGGTCGGATTCGGGTGTACCAAACGTAGAACAGCCGAAGGGCAACAAGAGCAACGAGACCGCCGACGGCCATCAAAATGTATCCAAGCCAATCCATCTATTCCCACCTGTGCCAAACGCTCCACTCTTGGTCCCACCAATCAACCTCACCACCGGGGTGTTGACGCCACAGCACGCCTTGGTCGTCGAGGGTGGTCGGCAGACCTTGGGTGTCGGGGGAACCATCGGCCAACACCTGAGGCGTGGGTCCAATGGAGGGAAGTTCAAGGGCATCAGGCTCCTTATTTCGCACCAAGACGACAAAGACCACAATGGAAACAAACAGCGCCAAGACGCCAATGGAGAGCCAGCCAACGGATTCCGTTGGCGTGTCCATGCCAAGCGATGAAGAGGGAAGACTTGCGGTCTCGTTGGCCGTCAAATCGGCTGCAGGAAGGCGAATGAGGTTAGCACCTTCGGTGGAGGAGATCATCTTCTCGGTCACGACCTCGAGGGTGATGAGGTGCGCCCCGGCTGGAAGTGCTGAGCAATCAAAGCTGCTCCCGTTCGCCCCTTCGATGACCTGGCCCTTCAGCGACCAAATCTTGGTCAACCCCGCTTCGGAGCGTCCATCATCAAGCAACATACGCACCATGCAAGGCGTGTCGGTGGCGTTTTGATGGCCCGAAACAGATAGCGAGAAATCCGGTGCAGGTCGGTTGTTGATGGTGAAATTCAACGTGGTCTCGGCGGTTTGACCGAGCCCGTTTCGGTAGGTTTCCTTGAGTTCGTACGCACCGGCCGGCCACGATGAACAATCCAATACTCCGTGAGTATCCAAGACGCTGAAGGGGGCGCCGGTGAATGTTCGGACGCCTGTTTCACCGTAACGGGGGCCTGTTTCGTCAGCAAATTCGCGCACAACCTCACAGGTCTCACCCGTTTGAAGTCCGTCACCTGCATTGAGCTGAAGCGCCACCCGTGGTACGTCCAGCGCGGGCGTGAGCATGAAGGTTGGAAGCGGGTAGGAAGCGATGAAGTCTCCGTTTTCGTCAAAGAAATCCAGGCGAAGGACGTGCTCACCCTTTGACCATGCATCGTAGACGAGCGTGATGTTGGTTTGTCCTTGGAAGGAAATTTCCTGCGTCTCAAGGACTTCTCGCTCCTTGTGCAGGCCTCGCAACTTGACGATCAGGTCGTTGGAAGCAGCGGTTGAATTGAGGACGACCACGACCCGAACAGCGTCGATATCGCCGTCTTGGTTGGTGTCGATGGTATCGTTTCGCAACGCGAGCAAGGTCAAGCCTTCCTCGGCCAGTTGCTCCTCCGTACTCATTTCAGCACCGGCCGGCAAGGGCAACAACAGGCAAACCATCAGGAGGACGACGAGGACCGTTGGCAGACGCTTGGTGAACTCACGCATCGGCATCACCTTCCGTGGCTGCAGGCAAGGGCGGTAATTGGTCCAAAGGAATCAGTTCAGGAACCGTTTCGCCGATACCCGGGGCGTTCATGAGTTCGGTTTCCTTCTCTTGCATCAATTGCTCAAACATGGCGCTTCGGCGCCGACTACCGCGCACGAAGAAGGCGGCGATGGCCCCGAGCAGGAAGCCAGTGCTGATGACCGCATAAGTCAACCATGATGCGGCGGGGTCTTCACCCATGATGGCGATGGCAGCAGCAAATTCACCATAGGTATCGGACCAACCGTCTCCGTTTTGGTCGGGACATCCTTGAACGTCTCTCGTCGAGGACCCTGCCTCGTTTGGACAGTCGTCTCGGAAAGCACCCAGCGGAAGGTCACCAAACCCGTCTTCATCGGAATCCATCCATTGAAGGGACTCTGTGGGGAAGGCGTCGCCCATGCCAAATGGATGGGCGGGCCAAGCATCGGTCGGGTCAGACCAACCATCGCCATCGGTGTCGCGACAGCCCAATCGGTCCAAGAGTGAGGTCCCACGCATCTCAGGGCACGCATCACCTTGATGACCGGCCAGACGGTCTCCGAAACCATCACCGTCGGAATCTCGCCATTGCGTTGGCTCGTGAATGAAGGCATCACCGAGGTCCGACCAACCATCGCCGTCGGTGTCCTTACAGCCCCAGCGGTCGCCGCCAGCGGAGGGACCCACTGAAGTGCCAGCAACCGACGGGCAAACATCGGCCGTGGTTCCTCTGGGGTTGTCGCCTCGGCCATCACCGTCGGAATCATGCCATTGAGTTGGGTCATCGGGCCAAGCATCGCCCGATCCACCCGGGCTGGCCAACCAATAGGAGGTTGGGTCGGACCATCCATCGCCATCAGCATCGGGACAGCCCCAGCGGTCAAACGTGGATTCACCCATGGTGGTGCGGCAACCATCCGAACGATAGGATGCCCTCCATGTTTGACCGTCGAAATACTCCTCGTTGTCGCCATAACCGTCCCCATCGGTGTCGTGCCATTGAGAGGGGTCGTCTGGGAAGGCATCGGCAAAGCCCGAAGGATGGGCAATCCAGAGTTCTGTCGGGTCTGAAAAGCCGTCCCGGTCAACGTCTCGGCAGCCCAAGCGGTCAAATCGGCTGATCCATCCAGAATCGACCTCTTCGGGGGTTGAATCTACGCAGACATCCCCCTCAAAGCCGGTGAGATTGTCACCGTATCCATCACCATCGGAGTCCCTGAACTGCGAGGGGACGAAGGGGAAGTCATCGATTTGGGTGGCGCCGTAGGTTTGATTGTCGCCCCAGCCATCACCATCGGTGTCGCGCCATTGCGTCGGATTGAAGGGGAAATCATCGATTCGCTGTGCGCCGATGGTTTGGTTATCGCCCCAGCCATCTCGGTCGGTGTCCAACCACTGGGTGGGCTCGAGCGGGAAGGCATCGGAGCCGTTGTCAATGGTCCAATTTTCATCACCGTCGGAGTAGGTGTCCATATCGGTGTCAACGCAACCGTAGCGGTCGGCTGTAGAGAAGCCTCGGATGAAGGGGCAGGCATCAGGTTGCGTCGCATTGTCGACAAATTCCCCAATCTCCCAAAGCAATCGGGTATCGTTGAGGGAAGGATCATCCCAATTATCCCCAAAGCCGTCCTCATCGGTGTCGTTCCACTGCGAGGCGTCGTAAGCGAAGGCGTCGGCCTTCCCAGCGGGGTGGGCAAACCAAGCCTCGTAGCCGTTCAAGCCGCCAGGATCGGGGTCAGAATAGGAATCACCGTCGGAATCCACGCAACCAAAACGGTCAGAGGTGGAGTAGCCTCGGCTGAATTGACAGTGGTCGCCCTGGTAGCCCTCAAGGTTGTCGCCGTAGCCATCGTTATCGGAATCCAACCATTGTGAGGATTCACTTGCAAAGGCATCTGCGCCGTTTTGAACGCCCCATCCACTGTCAGGGTCCGACCAGCCATCTCCGTCGGAATCGGTGCAACCTTTGCGGTCGTTGGTGGAGGTTCCCACCAGGAAGGTGCAGTCATCTTCGGTGTCGATAAAGCCGTCTTCGTCCGAATCTCGGTTGGTCTTGTCGATGGAGGGCGTGAGCGTGTAATCAAACCCGTCATGGCACCACGAATCTTTGCCCTCGACCTTGAGGAGGATTTCACCCGCTGTAGAAAGCGTGGTTGAAAGCGTGGACGTGGGTGAGCCATCATCCACGTTCTGCGAAACAGAGCCCATGGTGAACGTGCCCTCCCATCCATCGCCGGGGCACCACCACGCCGCATTGCTCATGCTTCCAGAGAACGTGACTTGTACAATGTCGCCCATTTTTCCTTGAATTTTCCAATAGTCTCGTTTGTCGGTCGGCGAACACCCGTTGGGGTCGCAAACATAACCACTGGACGACACACCATCGGTCAACCCATTGGCGCTCGCAGGAGAGTCATCAGCACTGGCTAAGGGCAAATGGAGCAGCGCGAGGCCGAGGAAAAGCACGATGGCGACTCGACCGGCCATGAGCGCTGATGGGCATTCGGATTATCAAGCGAACGCCTGCGCTTGTCTCGTGGTTTCAGCCCAATCGCTGCTTTCCAAGGCATTGGCGAAGACAACTTTCGAGGTCGCTGTGCTGGAACACATAGCCGCTCTCAAGGAGGCGATTTGGGAACACCCGCTGGCCGTCGAGCACCAAGGCTTGCGCCATTTCTCCAAGCATCAATTTCAGCATAAAGCCGGGAGCAGGTGCGAAGGCTGGACGGCGCAAAACGCGCCCCAATACCTTGGCGTACTGCTTTTGCGTGACCGGTTCGGGCGCCGTGAAATTGTAAGCGCCTTGACAGGAATCGTTCATCATCAGGTGATAGGTGGCGTAGATTTGGTCGTCCAAGGAGATCCAAGAATAGTACTGACGACCACCGCCTGCAGGACCGCCTGCACCGAGCTGTGAGGGAAGGAGGAGTTTTTGCAATGCACCGCCCATCGGTGTCGTGACAATGCCGGTGCGAATCCATGCCGTTCGGATGCCTGCTTCTTTGGCGGCGGCTCCAGCGGCTTCCCAATTCAAGCAGGTCGTAGCTAAGAAATTCTCGCCGGGCGAGGAATCCTCGGTCAGTTTTTCCTCACCTCTGTTGCCATAAATGCCCACTGCTGATGCGCACAAGAAGGTCTTCGGTGGTCGTTCAAGCCGAGTAAAGTGGTCCACCAGTTGCTTGGTCGGCACGGTCCGGCTGGACTCGATAATGGCTTTTCGTTTGGCGTTCCATCGCTTATCACCGATCCCAGCACCAGCGAGGTGAATGACCGTGTCAAAGCCTTCCATGCTCCCCTCCAAAACCTCACCCGTTTGGTCGTTCCAAACCACACAAGCCTCATGCTGGACATCCGAGGGCAAGTTGGTCGAGGGCCGGACAAGTCGGACAACCTCATGTCCTGCTGCTTGGAGAAAGGCCGTGAGTTGCATGCCAATGAGGCCGGTTGAACCACTGATGAGGACCTTCTGTTTGGGTTGGTCAGCGTACATGGCGATGCGCTTCAGGTCTTCTTGCACCCGAAGCGTACGGTAAGCAAACATCTGTTTCATGCGGCCCTTCACCGTGAAGGGCGCTGTCCAAAAGGTCAGCGGATGAAAGGGCAGTCTCCACTGAATCGTGTCGTGAATTTCGCTGGTGTCGCTTCCCGTGGAAACAAAGCGGTGCTCATGATCCCAAGCCCCAAACGGGCCTTTCTCCATCACGTCATTGAACACCTCCCCGGGAACCACATCGTAATGACGAGCGACCCACATGGGACGGAGCGGCCCAAGTTGAACACGAAATTTTGTCTTGGCGTCGTTCACAAGAGCGCCTGCTTGGATTGGTCGGATGCCTTCCCATTCGGGCATGATGCGGCGGAAGGCTCCGGGGCTGTCGTACCACGCCCAAACATCCTCCACTGCTGCATCGTAAGCGGCAACGTGTTGGTAGACGGGCATGAAAAATCCTCATTGATGGGCTGAATAGAACGATGGGCCCGAGCCAAGAGCAGTGGAGGGCTCGCTGAGAGCGTTGTATTTCTCAACATAGCCCTTGGTCTTGAATTTCCGAGCGGTGGAGGCGCTTGTCATGCAGCGAATCTTTCCGTACACGGCTCGTTCAGTCCAGCCTCTGTCAAACTTGCCCATCACCCATCCGATACCGGTGTAGGAGTTGGGGTCACGGCCATCAAGAGCCCATTTATCGTTGAGAATAATCATCCATTCCATGGCCGTTTCGGGGTCTGGTGACCATTCGAGGATTTTCTTACCCCACAACATGCGGAGGTAATTGTGAATGATGCCCTCATGACGAAGTTGGTTTTGAGCTGCGTTCCAGAGCGGATCGTGGGTTGAAGCAGTTTCAAGTTCCTCAAGCGTGTAGAGGTAAGGCCGCTCGTCATCGGCGTGCTCGGCAAGTGTGGTTTTTGCCCATTCAGGAAGCGATTCGTAATCCGTGTGGTTCTCCACCATGGCACAATGGATGAAGCCGATGTCTCGCCATGTGATGATTTGGTCAAGAAACGCCTCAACGGGTTCGGGCAAGCCCCACCAGCCTCGACGACGACCGTCGTTGGGGGGGTTGACCATGCTCACATCCCACCGATGATGGGTGAAGATGTCGTGCAAAATAGCATGGACGCTGACATGACCAAAATGGAGCCAGGGTGAAAGACCGCTCGCCCCTCGCTCTTGAGGTTCGTTCCGCTTCTCATGATAGGCTTGCAGGCGGTCAGCGAAGAATTCCTTCCAACGGCGTCGGCCTTCAACATAGCCTCCACGCTTCCCGATGACAGGATGGACCTCGTGGTCAATTCGGAGCGTGGAAAGAGCCTCCCGGCCGATGTCTCCACCTTCGGAAACTCGCCAGAGGAACTCGTAAGGCGTCATCGGTGTATTTGTTTGCGCAAAGATGGCTTTGGCCACTGCCATGTCAAAATCAGGAAGATTTGTTGCCAATTCGAGTGGCCGGCGATGTGGGAACTCGTGCATGTGTTCGCGAATGGTCTTGTGCAAATGCCGGCGAAGAGAGTAGGCCGTGGAGAAATCCCTGCCTTGAGCTCGCATGGCCATGAATCCGTTTGAATCAACAACGTGGATTTCACACGGGATGACCGAGAGCGCAATATCGAGCACGTGTTTTGGATAGTAGGTCGGGTAGTCATCGATCACGCAAACACGGGCATGTTCCAACCATGCTTTGAGAAGTCCCGATGCTTCCTTTCGCTTGGTTTCCACGTAGGGAATGTAGGTTACATTGCTACCAGAAAAGGCGGTTCGATTGTCCACCATACCCTGGAGAACAAAGGTTGAGATTCTGTCGTTGGCCCAACGGTGTTGAAGCGCAAGGCACTCGATGACCACCAAGGGAAGGTTGTGTTCTTCCGCTAGACCAATGGCGTGCTCGAGGGCGTGGTTCCACTGCGCCCGACGTGCAGTGGTCATCCAATAGACGACCACGTCGCCGTTTTCGTTGGGTACGCCATGAATTTGAACACGGCTGCTGGGAATCATCAACGCTCACCCCCCGGGCGAAGTGAAGAAGACAAGCTGGTGCGGTAGACCGCATAAGGCGAGTTGCGAAGGGTCAGACCCGAGTGATTCCGAAGAACAATGCGGTCGGTCAACCCATCTACTGCCAACTGCTGCATGGTTTCTGAAATCCAATCCACAGCACCGAGTTCGGTCAATGAGAACCACGTCGTGGATGAGATTTCGTCGGTGGAAGCGGGTTGGTGATGGCCTTCGACATGAACATCATAACACAAAAAGACGGCTGGGTGGTCCTTACGCAACGCAGTGCGAACACCCACCAACCCCATGACAGAGCCCGAGTAGCCCGTTTCTTCGTGGAGTTCGCGCAGAGCGGCTGCTTCCGGACTCTCTCCCGGGTCAACGTGGCCTTTTGGCAGACCCCATTTTCCTTGGTAGGTTCCAGAGGCTTCCTGAACAAGGAGAATTTTGCCATCTTGAACAACCCTGGCTGCCACCCCAAGGTCACACAGTAACGACGGCATGGTCTGCATTCACACGACCGAGTATATCAAGAACGGTTTACGCCCTAAGAAGGAAAAGACGAGTGTTTATATACAAACTCAACGGATTTTGTAACATGGAAGGCACCCCAATTTTCTCACAAGACAACGCTCCCGAAGCGGACGCAATATTGCCCACAAAATTCGGTGATTTTCGTATCCGTGCCTTCCGTGATCCGGTTGGTGGCGAAGAACACTGCGTGTTGTATTTGGGAGACCTGAGTGTTGGTTCTCCGCTCGTGCGCATACACTCCGAGTGCCTAACAGGGGATGCATTTCACTCCCTACGCTGCGACTGCGGCCCTCAACTCCATGCCTCGATGAAAGCCATCCAAGCTCGCGGACAAGGCGCCATCGCCTACATGCGCCAGGAAGGAAGAGGCATTGGGCTGTACGCAAAAATGCAAGCCTACGCACTGCAAGACACCGGCCTCGACACCCTTGATGCCAACCTCGCCCTCGGCCTTCCCGCTGACGCACGCAAGTACGACTTCGCCGCTGAGATGCTCTACACCATGGGCGTATCTTCCGTGGAATTGGCCACCAACAATCCCGACAAGCGGGACCAACTCATGGACCACGGCATCGAGGTTTCCAATCGTATCCCCATCATCGTCGGCCAGTGCGCCCAAAACCGCAACTACATGCAAACGAAAGGAGCCCGGATGGGCCACATTCTCCCCAACTGAGGCCTGAACATGAAAGTCAACATCGTCGGCCAAAAGGCACCAAGTTTCGCTCTTGAAAACGAAGAAGGAGAGGTCTTTGACAGCTCGTCCCTCGACGGGACGTGGCGCATTGTTTTCTTCTATTCCCGCAACAATTCTCCGACCTGCAAACGAGGCTGTTTGACCTTCAAGGAACAGCACGACTTGTTCGCTTCCGTGGGCTGTTCCATCGTGGGCATTGGCCCGGGGACACGAGAGGAGTTGGCGGGTTTCAAGGCCTCGCTCGGAGACCTGCCGTTTCCTCTGCTAGCCGACCCCGAGCGAACGGTGGGTAAGCAATTCAACGTGCCACTTCATCTCGGTCAATTCCCTGCGAAATCCTCGTTCTTGATTGGCCCCGACAACACCATTCGATACGTCTACGACTGGTTGTTCCGCCCTCGCCGCCATGTCGCCCGAATCTTGGCCGACATCTCCAACGTTAGAGGTGATGATTGATGTGGGATGAATTGCTCCTCGAAGCAGGCTTGAACGAGCGTGAAGTTCGCTCGATTATGATTCTCGGCTCTCGCCCCAAAATGAAAGCCTCTGAACTCGCCAAGGAGCTGAACACCACCCGACTGGACGCCTACAACAGCCTCTCCCGACTCCAAGAAATGGGCATTGTAACAGCAACGGCCGACCGACCCATGCTCTTTTCCAGCCTGCGTATCAACGAGGCGATGGAACATATTATTCAGTCCAGAAAGCAACAACTCGACCGACTCGTCGATGGATTTGATGAGTTATCCAAAGGGATTACAGAGACCGATGCATCCTACGAGAAACAACGCCGAGATATCGACGACCCTCGCTTCGCTGTCCTCAAAGAGAGGTCTCACATCTACAACCGACTCCAAAAGATGGCCAACGAAGCCGAGGAGCGATTGATCCTCCTGCTCGGACAATTCGGCATCCTTCATCTCTGCAGAAGTCCAGACGCTTTGGAAGCGGTGAACACCGCTGCCGTCCGAGGCGTTGTGGTCCAAATCATCACCCACCTTGACGGACGAACCCTGCGTTTCTTTGACCAACTTGACAGCAGCATCGATGTTCGTCATTCCGATGAACTCGATTCGCTGGGCTTTGTCCAAGACCAGGCCGAGGTGATTCAATACCTCAACATCGAAGACAACCCGGTTGGACGAGGCAAGGAAGACGCCGCCCTCATCATCGAATCCGGACCCTTCACGCAAGCCCACCTTCACCTCATCGATGCCATCTGGGAAGGCGCTGTTCCATTGGCAACCGCCCGTGCTCGGTTCACGGAAAACCAAATCAACGATCCGTTGCGATTGACGATTGGCGAAGGTTCCTTCCTGAAGAACGTCTCCGTCGCCCTTGGGTTTGACGGTCAGCTCCCAGAGGAAGACACCCCGTTTGACCCCGAGGCGTTCTTTGCCGCAGGGAATGAAGTTAACGAAGCCCGAATGCGGCTGACCGAAGGAAAACTTTCCAACCTGAAGGTTTTGGGCATTGACATCAGTCGGATGCTGCGGCAAATCGGCAACCGTGTTGGCCAAGAAATCGCTTTCTCTCTTCGTTCTATAGAAAATGATATCGAGTTCCTTGACGAGATGATGGACTGGTGGGAGCACGCCGGTCTCGGTTTGCTTCAGTACGATGTCGACCCCCAATTCCACGTCGTCGTCGGCCTGAATCATCCACCGGTTGAGGACCCTGACGCCCTGCCGATGTGGGAGATGGATGACGGCATCATCGAAGGCGCGCTCTCAACTCGCTTTGCCAAAGAAGCAAATGTCGTCATTCAGCGCATCGATGGAAGTGGCGACAAAGACGACCTTTGGCGCTACCTCATTCACCGCCATGAACTGAACACCATTGAACTGGTCGATTGAGCGGGTGAGGGCATGAAACTCGTCACCTTCTTGCGGTTCTTCCGGCAAATCAGGGGCAAGAAGCCGGTTGATATCGACGCCATCCAATCCATGGGCCTGCTGGCGGTCAAGCTCGGCCAGATTTTCGCCTTGCGTCCAGATTTGGTTGACCCACAGCGTTGCATTGAGTTGCAGCGATTGTACAGTCGAGCCGCCACCATTCCGGAGGAAGACACACAAAAACTTCTGAAACGCTTTGCACCAGCGGATTTTCTTGAACACTTCCAACATTTTGAGCCAAAACCCTTCGCTGCAGCGAGCATCGGCCAAATCCATCGCGCCGTTCTCAAGGACGGCACGAAGGTCGTGGTCAAGATCATCAAAGCAGATTTCGAGGCATCCTTCCGAAGAGATGTTCGACGAATGAAGCGATGGATTCGCATGGGCCTGTTCTTCAACCCACGTCTGCGCAAGGTGGGCAACCCGATTGGCCTCCTCGCACACATCGAGGATTACACCTTGCGTGAATTGAACCTCCTCAACGAAATTGATGGACGAAACCAACTCATCGCCAAATCAAAGGCGATAGAAGCACACTTTTCCATGCCCAAACTCAAGTTTCCAAAAATGTGGGAGGAACTCTCCAACCAGCACATACTGGTGATGGAGGAAATCACCCACCCCACGCTGGAAAAGCATCTCGAAAACAACACCCTCACGTGGCCGGACATGCTCGAACTCTTCAGAATCCATGGAGCCTTTATGTTTGGTCTTGGGACCTTTCACGGCGACCTCCATCCCGGAAACGCGATGATGGACAACGAAGGAAACTTCCATTTCATTGACACCGGAGCCATTTGCAATGCTCCGGAACATGTTCGCAATGCCTTGTTTGGATTCTTCTATTTCCTCGCCAAGGGTGACCTGAAGAACGCCTTTGATGCCATGCTCACCATGGCCGCCGTTCGTCCAGAGGGGAAAACGCTCCAGACCTACTATGACTCGATGACCGAACTCTACGATGGCTTTGTTGGGACGTCGGTCAGTGAGGTTTCGTTGACCGAGCAGATGATGAAGACCGTCAAAGCCGCCGTTCTTGCAGGCTGCGCTTTTGGTGAGGAGGCGTTTCCCATCATTCGTTCCCTGATGTACATGGACGGCATGGTGCTCAAGGGCCATCCCGATGTGGATTTGATCAGTTCGATGGGACCGTATTTGGATGAGTTCTCCGTTTTGATTGACCCGAACAGCATCGTACAAGCCGATTCTTGAGATGTTATTTTTTGGGAATTTTTTAGGACATAAACCGCCCTTTATATGCTCAACGAGCAAGAGGTGGCTATGGCAGGAAGCGCGCGTCCAAAAGTTGCAATCATCGGTGCAGGTCCAGGTGGATTGGCCTCGTCTCTGTTGCTGGCAAAATCCGGCGTGGACGTAACCGTCTTTGAGCGGTCATCTGCGGTCGGTGGCCGCAACAAGGTCTTCGACCGTGAAGGGTTCAAATTTGACTTGGGGCCCACGTTTTTCCACTACCCAGAAGTGATTGAAGACATCTTCAAGGCCATCGGCATGGACGCTCATGAAGAATTGAACCTCCACAAATTGGACCTCAACTACCGACTCATCTTTGGACAAGGAGGGCAGTTGGACTGCACCAGCGACCTTGATGAAATGACCGAACGAATCCGTGGGCTCTCCGGCGATGGGAACGCCAACGCCTTCCGACGATATGTGGTCGATAATCGACGGAAATTGGAGAAGTCAAAGGCGTGCCTTCAGGAACCTTGGTATGGGCCTTCCGACCTTTTCTCCAAGCGTGCTGTGCGAGTATCCAGCGTGCTTCGCCCCCACCGCTCGGTGGCTGGCGACCTGATGAAACTCTTCGACGATGACCGGCTCATGCTCGCTATGTCCTTCCAAACGAAGTACCTCGGCATGTCGCCATTCAACTGCCCCAGCCTCTTCACGATGCTTGCGTTCCTCGAATATGAATACGGCATTTTCCACCCCATGGGCGGACTGGGCAGCGTTAGCGAACGCATGGCGAGCATCGCCAAAGACCTCGGTGTCACCTTCCGAATGAACGAGGCCGTTGAATCCGTCATCATGGACGGCAAGACCATCAAGGGTGTGCGAACATCCCAAGGCGAATTCTTCGCCGATAAGGTCGTCATGAATGCCGATTTCGCCAACGGCATGACGCAACTCTTCCCCGACAAGGTGAGAAAGAAGTGGAGTGACAAGAAGCTTGACAAGAAGAAGTATTCCTGTTCAACCTTCATGCTCTATCTGGGTATTGACAAGGTCTACGAAGACCTCCCTCACCACCAAATCTACGCTTCATCAAATTACGAACAAAATCTTGAGGACATTGAGAAGAACCACAAATTGACTTGGGATGACCCCTCAGTTTACGTTCAAAATGCCTGCGTGGTGGACCCAAGTTTGGCCCCTGATGGTTGCTCGACCGTCTATGCACTCGTACCGGTCTCCCACATCCACGAGAACATCGATTGGGACAAGGAAAAGGACGCTTACCGCGACCGCATTCTCGAGCAAATTGAATCCAAGCTTGGCTTTGAGAACCTGCGCGACCACATCGTGACCGAGATGATCATCACACCCGAAGATTGGGGTGACCACTGCTATCGGGGAGCCGTGTTCAATTTGGCGCACGGGCTTGACCAGATGCTGTGGCGCCGACCCAAGAACCAATTTGACGAGATCAACAACCTCTACCTCGTCGGCGGCGGAACCCACCCTGGAAGCGGACTGCCCGTGATTTACGAATCGGCTCGCATCAGCAGCAAATTGCTCCTTGACAGTCTCGGCATCATTCCCGACTGGAACGGTGTTGACACGTGGTTCGAAAGCCGTAAGCGCTCCAAGCAGGGCCGTGCCGCACTGAACAAAACCTCAAAAGAACCGTCCAGCGGAACGCCAACATCTGCGTGAGGGTTTACGATGGAACAGGGCAATCTTGACCGGGCTTACGCCTATTGTGAAACGGTCTGTCGCAACGCCTCGACCACGTTCTATTCCTCGTTTAGCGCCCTTCAGCCCGACAAGCGCCGAGCGGTTCACGCCGTCTATGCTCTCTGCAGATGGGTTGATGACATCGTTGATGGGGATGAAGAACCCACCATCCTCGAAACTCACGAATTGCGACTGGCCACCGATGAGCGTCAGCGAATCGTTTCTGAAATTCATGCTGGAGCCTCGCCCTCGCTCTCCTCTGACGAGCACCGAAGGCGCATGATGGCCCTTGTGGACATTCGCCTCAAACTCCACGCCGCCAGCGAACAACGCATCACGAGTGAAGACCATCCCATCTTTATCGCTCTTCAAGACGTCTTTGAGCGCTACCCCATCAAACTCAACGATTTTGAAACCGTTATTGAAGGGATGGAGGATGACCTCTACCCCGTGGCCAACAAAACATGGGACGAACTTCGCTCCTACTGCTACAAGGTCGCTTCTGCTGTCGGCCTCATCTTGATCGAAATCTATGGCTACGAAGACCGAGCAGCCCGACTCCACGCCATTGACCTCGGCATCCAAATGCAACTCATCAACGTCCTGCGAGACATCAACGAGGACATGGAACGGGGACGAATTTACCTCCCATTGGACATCTTGGCGTCCCACAACATAACGACCGAGATGCTACGCTCTGGCAACATTGCCAACACCCTGGCGTGGAAAGGCTTCATCGTGGAATACGTCGAGGTCATCAAGCGTCATCAGTCCTCAGCCAACCAGTTGTTTGGCTACCTGGACGGACGAGCACGTGTGCAGCCCGAAATCATGGCGGATGCTTACACCTCAATTCTCAACGAAATCGTTCGACGCTCGGGCGATGTCTTCACACAGCCCGTCCGCTTGTCCACCCTGCGCAAAGCCTTGCTTGGTGTTCGACTGAGTCTTCGAAAACTCCGAGCCCGCATCTTTGCTTGAAGCGCCTCATTGCATGATAGGCGTCATGGTGCCGAATTCCTCGAGCAGGCTTGGTCCTGCAGCGAGGTAGTACACTGCGCCGCGCCCGTCTCGGGAGTCCTCGGCGCTCGCGCCTTCCTTCGTGGTGCATTCCCCTGTGCAACCGTCGGCAAAGGCAACGTAAACGCGCCCTTCACGGTCAATGTGAAGGTCGTTGAAATCAAGCAGATTGCGGTTTGAGCCTCCGATGTCTCGGCAATCGCCCGAATTCAAGCAAATGGAACCTCGCTGAACGGGGTCGTCGGTCACTCGGTAGGTGTGGAAAATGGGTTCGTCATCAAGGGCGTTCAGGCTGTAGGTGATGTAGAGGTGGTAGGTGGCGTTGTTGGGGGCGTAGTGAGCGTTGCCGTCCCACGGGTTGCCATCGATGTCGGATTGATTGAGCATCTCGCCGTTTTCGCTGCCCAGGTAGGTGATGGCGATACGACCTGGGTCGCCCGCATCGGTTTGAGGGAACACCGACGAGATCACGCCAGCGGGGGAAATGCGGATGCTTTCTTGTTCCCATGTTTCTCCTGAATCGGTTGAGCGAGACATGTACACGCCTTCGTCAGCTCCCGTCCAAACGTGGTACGCATTGGAGGCG
>CALGEM010000279.1 GCA_937881505.1 uncultured euryarchaeote | reverse complement strand
GAGCGAGATGGCGTACTGTCCATCTTCACAATCCCAATCGGATGTTTCGTCCATGGTGTAATAGGGTTCATCGCCCCAGTCTTCACAATCGTAGGTGCCGTCGTTCACTGCTGAGAAGGCGATGGTTTCACCGGAATCCCAGCATTCCCACGTTTGCGTGCCCGTTCCGTCGTCTTCGTCTTCACCATCCGAACAGTCGTCCACGCCGTCGTTGACTTGTGAGAGGAAGATGACATCGTCATCGGCACTGCAGTAGAATTCAGAATATTCCACTTCTTCATACACAGGCTCGTCTTCACCCTCGCTGCAATCCTCTTCACCGTCGTTCACGTGGCTGAATGGAACCTCCGAACCGTCATCGCAAACGAAGACGCGGTCGTCTTCAAGTTGCATGGGTTCACCGTCAAAGACCACAGCATAGGGCGGTGCGTGGGTGTCGAGCGCGCTGTCAACCATCAACGCATCAACCAGTGTTGCATCGTAAGCACTGCTCTTGAGCATCGCCGTTTCAAACAAGTCTCCGTTTGTGTCGTACTCAGTTTCTTCCATCATCAGGAATGCGTGCGTGGTTGCATCGAACATGGCTGTCATGACCACACCGTCGCTTGAAGTTGCGTTGAGTCCAATCATCTCAAGGCCGTTTTCGTCGGTGTGCATCCACATCTCATAGGAATCATCGGTTGAGAAGAACACCTCGGTGCACAACCAACCGTGGCCATCGCCGTCCCATACACAATCTGTGGTCAACTCGAAGTCCATTTCGTCCCAGCCAGTTTCACAATCGTCATGGCCATCGTGGAATTGCGAGACAGTCAACTCCTCGTCGGAGTCGTAGCAGGCCACAACGTTCTGGTCTTCGATAACCGATTCGTCCGAACCGTCGTTGCAGCTGGACCATCCATCGTTCACATAAGAGAAGGGGATGGTGCCGCTTCCGTCTTGGCACTCGAAGTATTTCATTTCGTCCGAACCGTCGTCGCAGTCCACCGCACCGTCGTCAAATTGGCTCACGGTGATTTCTGAACCGTCAGCGCAGTAGAACACGCTTTCGTCCTCGGGCATTTCATACTGGGCTTCATCCGAACCGTCGTCGCAGTACTCATAGCCGTCGTTGACGTACGAAAGAGGAATGGTGTCCGAGCCGTCTACGCACTCAAACGTACTGGTCTCATCGAAATATGGTTCGTCGGTGCCATCTTGGCAGTCGTATTGCTGGTCGTTGACCAACGAGAGAGCAATGGTTTCTCCCGAATACTGGCACGTGTAGGTTGAGACCTCGGAACCGGAGATGGGGTCGTAGGACGGTTCGTCGTCGGCGCCGGGGCAGTCATCAACACCGTCGTTTACGGAGGAGAGAAGAATATCGTCACCTGAAGCGCAGGTAAACACAGAGGTTTCCTCGTACACAACCTCGTCTTCGCCGTCAGCGCAATCGTCCTCTCCGTCGTTCACATGAGAGAAGGGGATGAGCGTACCGTCATCGCACTCAAAGTCCGTCAGTTCCTCAAGGTCGTAGGTGGGCTCGTCGGTTCCATCTTCACAGTCTTCATCACCGTCGTTGACCCATTCAAACTCAACGGTTTCTCCGTTTTCGCAGGTGTAGTCCGAATCGATGACATAGTCCGGCTCGTCCTCTCCTTCAGAACAATCATCGCTGCCATCGTTGAGCAGCGCGAAGCTGATGACCGTTCCGTCCTCGCATGTGTAGGTCATGGTCCCGGTTCCATCGTCTTCATCGGTTGCTCCATCACAATCCTCAATGCCGTCGTTGAGGAAGACCCACGGCCAGGCCGTATCTTCTCCATCAACTTGACATTCGCCAGTGAAGGAATATTCGTCAAACTCATCATCAATCTCCAATCCGAACCAATTGTCGGCAGCATCGACGAGTTCGTCGTCATGGAAGAGACAGTCAACTTGGCCGTCGTTGACGGATGAAAGGGCAATGGTATTGAGGGGTTCATTGTTCCAGTGGTCATAACACGTGAAGGTGCTGTTTTCATCACCGTTGGTATCGTAAGTGACTTCATCTTCACCGTTCGGACAATCCTCATTCCCGTCGTTCACAAGGCCAATGGACACGTATTCTTCGTCATCATGGTCTCCGGTACACGGGAACGTGAACAACTCTTGAATCTCCCCACTTGGGTTTTCGTCCGTACCGTCAGCGCAGTCGTCCGTACCGTCGTTGACCGTGGAGAGAGGAACTTCTGAACCGTCTTCGCAGGTGTAAACAGAGGTCTCGTAGGCGCTCATGTCGTAGACGGGCTCATCGCTACCGTCGCCGCAATCATCATCACCATCGTTGATGTAATAGGAAGGAATAGTGTTTCCATTTGCGCAGGTGAATTGGGTGATGAAGTTGTCTTCATCTGAGCCGTCAGCGCAGTCAGCCGAACCGTCGTTGGCAAGGCTGAAGTTGATGGTCGAACCGTCGTTGCAAAGGAACTCCTTTCCGTCGCTTTGGATGTTGGGCTCGTCGCTGGCGTCCGTGCAGTCATCATGACCGTCGTTGACTTGTGAAAGCAAGATTGTGTCGCCGTTGGCGCACTGGAACTGGTGGAATGTTTGGTCTGCGCTGTCGCCGTTGTACATTGTCGCGTGATCATCGTGGTCAACGATGTTGATACAATACCAGTCGGTGCCGTCATATTCACAATGGGACCAGCCATGGCCGTCATCCATGTCGGAATGATAGTAGGCACCGTTGACCTTGTATAGTTCGGAGATAGGTGAACCACCGTCTTCCGGAGTAACATAGAGTTCAACCTCCACGAAGCCGCTACCGTCATCGATGTAGGTGGCTTGGTGCAGGACCTCGCCGTTTTCATCAAGCATGGCCATGGACATGCTGCTCTTGTCGTTCGCATCATCAAAAATCATGGTTGTTTGCATGACCGTGTTGCTGGAATAACCTGTGATTTCCATGGACATGATACCGGCCATGGCGGCAGCCACGGCATCCTCAGCGTCCTCAAGGGTGAAACAAGAGGCGTCGTCGACATCGGCTGTCTCGTCGTAGTTGAAGGCGTTAGCGTCCATACAGCCGGCTTTCCCCTCGGACACGTCTGGGTCTTCCGGAGCGAAATCGTCGTCGTTGTTCACGCCGTCGCCGTCCATGTCATCGTCCATGGCGTCGCAGATACCGTCGCCGTCCATGTCGGCGGGGATGCTGGCTGGGTCAAGTAGGTCGGAGCCGCATTGGAGTTCAATACCGTCGCTGAAGGAATCACCGTCGCCATCGCCGTCAAGCGCGTCGCATGTCCCATCCCCGTCGGTGTCAGCAGGAATGTCGGAGGTGTCAACAGGGTCGGAGCCACACGCCTCCTCGTCAATGTTGGACCAGCCATCGCCGTCCTTGTCGCTGTCGCGGACATCGCAGATACCATCGCTATCAGCGTCAGCCGGCAAGCTCGAGGCCAGCAGGCTATCGGAATCACAATTCAATTCATCAATATCGCTCCAGGAATCACCGTCATCATCGTCATCTTCCACATCGGGGATGCCGTCTCCATCGGTGTCGAGGAGA
>CALGEM010000278.1 GCA_937881505.1 uncultured euryarchaeote | reverse complement strand
CCGATTCCGGCCATGGCGAAGACCATCGACTTGTAGCCGAAGATGGAACGGCGAGCCGAGGTTGCCAGAACTTCGGAGACGATGCCGAAAGCGGGCACGATAACGACGTACACTTCAGGATGGCCGAAGAACCAGAACAGGTGCTGGAAGAGCAACGGGTCGCCACCGGCCACGAAGAATTGCGTGCCGATGGTGTGGTCAAACAAGAGGAAGGCCACGCCGATGATGAGGGCAGGCAGGGACATGAACAGCATGAACACGCTGATGAAGACCGACCATGTGAACAAGGGCATCTTCATCCAGGACACGCCGGGAGCACGCATGGTGAACACCGTGGTGATGAAGTTCACACCACCAAGCGTCGAGGAAGCACCGAGCATGAGCATGCCTGAGATGAACGCTGTGGTTCCTGGGTTTGAACCGTAATCGGCCAAGGTTGAGCCGAGGTTGGCCTCGTTCAGCGAGGAATAAGGCGGGTACATGACCCAGGTGATGTCAGCACCTTCGCCGGACCAAATACCGGTGAAGATGAGCGGTGCGGAGAACACGAGGAGCCACAAGCCCATGGCGTTGATGCGGGGGAAAGCCAAGTCCTTGGCGCCGATTTGGAGCGGCAAAACATAGTTCATGAAACCGGCGATCATCGGCATAGCGGCCAAGAAAATCATGGTCGTTCCGTGCAGCGTGAAGAACGAGTTGTATTCGTCATAGGTCAGGAAATCATTCTCCGGCAGAGCCAGCTGAACACGGAAGAGCAGAGCCAGAAGTCCACCGACAAGGAAGAAGAAGAAACCGAACAGGAAGTACATGATACCGACTTCTTTGTGGTCGGTGGTGGTCAACCAAGGCTTCAGGAAGCCCCAGAAACGCTCCATGGTGAAGGTCTCGGGCGAGCGTCGGTAGAACACCCAGAGGATGCCCATGAAGATGAGTCCTGCAGCGAGTCCAATCGATGTGAGGAAGATAACCAGGGCGCTGGCACTTGGTGCTACCGCTCCGGCGTTGATGCCAGCAATGGACGCCGTGGCAACGTTCCAGTGATCGCCGCCAGCACCGTTTCCACCGTTCACGGCGTTGCCATAAATGGTCATCTCGACGTTGAGGTCGTCTGCGGCGGGAGCCGTCCATTCAAAGGTCCACGAACGGAGGGTGTTGGCCTCGTCGGTGTGCGTGAGTCCACCGTCCATCATTTGGCTGTGGGATTCAGGGACGGCGGTGATGTCGCCATGCGAAGCGAGGATACGGAATCCACCTGCACGACCGTTCCAGTCAACATCGTTGATTTCCATCACGTCGTTCTGAACGGTGACGGTGAAGGTGTACGTTTCGCTGGCGTTGTACGTTTCAGGAAGGCCGTCGACCAAGACGGTGGTGTCCGGTGATGCACCGCCGTGGCACGTACACCCTTGGTCGCCTGCTGAACCAATACCGCCAGGAGCGGCCGTGAATTGGGGTGCGGCCATCAAAGCGACCAAGAGGACGCCCAAGAGGAGAGCAACGCGACCTCGCATCAGTACGCACCTCCAGCAGGTGGCGACTCGCCACTCTTCTTGACGCCGGTATCAACCGAACAATCGGTGCCTTCAGCGGCGACGATCTTGACTTGACCGATCATCATGGAGTGCTGGTTTCCGCAATATTCTGCGCAGCGAATGGGGAAGGTGCCGGGGTCATCGGCGGTGATGGTCATGTAGGTGCCACCCTCAATACCAGGAACCAAGTCTTCCTTGACGCCCCATTCAGGGAGCCAGAAGGAGTGCTGAACACCGATGTAGTTGGGGTTGGAATCGTCGGATGGCTGAGAGTGCATCTCAAACACGACGGCTTCGTCGCAGGGCAGAATCATGTCTTCGCCCAGCGCTGAGGAGAACACGTGTTCACGTGGAATGTGCATCCAGGTGTGAAGCACAGCACCGTCGGCATCGGTGACTTCAACCATAGCGTGCTTGTACGGGTCAAAGGTGACGGCTGCGTTTGCATCCCCTGTCAGTTGGTCAACCGTTACGGGGTCAAGGGTATCGGCCCCCTTCACGATGGAGACGTTGGTTGCCAAACCGGGCGTGCTGGAAACCGTGAGCGCGGTTCCCGTCCAATCGACATCAATGCCGGTCAGCGATGGGTCGTCTTCCCATGTGAGACTGTCGAGATATTTGTACTCCCAGAACCACTGCTTGCCGACAATTTCCATGTCGTGGGCTTCGGCTTCGTCAGGAATGACCCAAACGGCGGTGTTGGAGGCGAGGGCGAGGACGACCAGCCAGGCCACAATGACCGTTGGCAGGACATAAAAGAAGACTTCAAGCGTGGTGTGGTGCCGGTCAACAGGGAACGACCCCACTTCGATATGGTCAATGTGCGTGGTGTCCGGCTCAACGCCGTCGCGGTAGCGCAGCATGGCCAAAAACATCCAGCCGAACGTGAAGATTCCGACCAAAATGGACCAAAACATGAACTTATCATAGAGTACAGCGAACACCGTATCTTCTGCTACCATGCAACCACCCTGTTTAACCGGCCGTGTAGCCCCCCCTTAAGCGTTGCTTGATGGGGGTTAGAACCCTCATTCATTTCCATTGCCTCATGGCGGGCCTGTATGCGTTTTTTTCGCGATTTTTTCGATTTGAAATTGAACGGTTCGAACACCATTTTCTGCCTCATCGTAACAACGGGTGCGATGCTACTTGAACCCCCCGCGGCACAGGTTATTTGTGGGCGCGAAAACATCTCAATCGAGGAGGGCATGTCGTGTCAAATGACTCCTTCCACGGTGTTGGTCGTGGCTCATCAAACGCTGAGGAACGATGGCACAAGGCAGCTCAAGCCTTGGCGCATGAACGACAACGAAACCGGGACGCAGGAGCGGTTGTCTTGGTGGAAGGTCGACGCGATCGTATCGCTCTTGAGCAGCTTGGATTCAGCGGCCCCATTGAAGTGTTGAATCGCGGCTGGCCAGTGGATGACGTGCTTGTTCATCTCCTCGAAACATATGGCCGAAAGAGCACCGTCGATGGAGGCCCGAGCATCATCGTGTTGATGGATTGGGACCGTACGGGAGGCCGATTACAAACCACCATTCGTCGTAATTTGGAATCCCTTGATGTTCGATTCGGGGAAGCCCTCCGCTCCACACTCATGCGCTGCCTCAAACCTGAAACTCGGGTGGTTGAGGGCCTGTCGGGCCTCATTGACGCCTTGGGCCCGCTTGTCGATATGTACGACGACGCCTCATTCGTCGTTTGAGAGGGAAGGAAACGCCTCTTCTTTCACCGTGTTGAGGACCACGTGAGTGTACGAGCGAGAAACGCCATCGAGCGTGAAGACCGTTTTGGTCAAATTATCCAAATCCGCTCGGTCCTTGACCCTCGCCAAGACGATGGAATCCCAATCGCCGGTCACGTCGTAGACGGCGAACACCCTAGGGTCCGCAGCGATTTTTTGCTGCACATCGATCATTCGTCCTTTTTGGATTCGAAGTCCAGCCATGATGGTCATCGTCCATCCGAGTTCGCCGGCGTTGAGCGCCACACGGTAACCTTCGATCACACCCTCTTGCTCAAGGCGTCGGATTCGATTGGTAACCGTTCCTTGAGCGAGCCCGAGTTCTCGTGCGAGTTGTCGGTGGCTGACCCGGGCATCCTCACCCAGCAGATGGAGCAAGGCACGGTCCGTCTCGTCAAGGTTCATAGCGCTCACCTCGGGCAGCGGTTACTTCCCTTCAACCCTTACTCCTCTTCTTGATGGCTCAGAACACCGTGCCCCCTCGCTTTGAGCCAAAGGTGTTGTCTCCACGCTCCGTACGATTCGATTTCAATCGCTACTTCGATATGACAGTCGGTCGTGTTCGGTTCTCGGAAGTCCACCACGATGGTTTTCGTCTGACCTGCGGACAGCTTCAGTTTCGGTGGTCGGCCTTTGAACCGCCACGGCGGGCTGACCTGCCAGTTGGTGATTCTGAAATCAAGTTGGCCGGCTTGAACGCTGATGGTGGTTGAGGTGGGGCTCTCAGCGTTCCAAGTCGCCTGGAGTTTCGGAATGGTTTGTTCTCGTTGACGCACGGCGGCAATGATGGAGACAGCGATGACAGCGGTGATGGCTGTGAGGAGCAAGGGCGTCCACGCTTGGTCAATGCCGCTTTGGCTGGACGGTGCAGGGACGCGACCGTGAGCGAGTGCCAAGAGTCGGGCAGTGTCGTTGTTGCCCTCCTCGCTTCCAAACACGGCCACAGAGTAGGACCATCCGGTAGGCTCCTGCGCCAAATCCACACCGGCCGCGGTCAAATGGTCAGCTGGCAACATCGAGACAAAATCGGTGGTGGTGTTTGCTTTCACAGAAAAGGCAACTTCTGGGCGCATCTCTCGCACGAGTTGTTCCGCTTGACGTCGGTGCTGGTCTTCTGCAATGTTTTCGGTCAACACCACATAGAGAATGGTGTGGTTACTCAAATTTTCCAGCGGCGTGATGGAGAGGTCAAACGCCACCATGCGCACGCGGTCTTCCGCAGAAACAACCTTGACGTCGCCCGATAATTCGACCATCGTCGTTGCGTCGAGAAGGTGGCGCTCAATAACGGGTGTTGTGGCGTTTGGATCCAAGGACAGATTACGGTTTGAGGCACGGTAAATGGCGTCATCGTCGGGCCAATCCGAGCCTGTTTGTGCACTCCATGGCCACCAAGTCCACTGGATATGGCCATCAGAAGCGACAGGAGTTCCTTCCAGCCCCATCGGGAGATACACTTCGTCCAATCCTCCTGCGTCCTGCGTTGAAAGTTCAACCTCAGCATGAATGGCCCACGCATCTTCCTCTGCTGCAAAGACAGGGGCGAGGAACAGCGCAACGAGGAGCGATGCCAACAGAATTCGCATGCTTCACTCCTCCTCATCTCGCCAAGGTAACCCGAGTTTGTGGCGTAACATGTTCTGTTCATTGGTGTCGATCATCAAGGTGACTCGGGCGCCAATCCAAACGGAGATGGTCTCTTCGCCCCACGGAAGTTGACTTCTCAGGAGGAAGGCACCTTTGGGTAGGTCATCAACCTCGGTGTGCTCGTAAAAATCCTCCACCAAGGGTGCCCAACCTCGTAGCAATCGGATGAACAACACCTCGTCGATCATCAGCACGTTTCGCTCAAAACGGTCGGCGAAGGCATAGAGTGCTTCTTGCCTCGAGCGCCAGGAATTTTTCTTCAGGGCGAAGGCTGGCAAACCAGCGTGAACGACCCGCAAGGGGTGGAAAGAATCCCCACCCCAAACATCGCCTTTATTGGTGGGTGAAGGCGGTTTGAACAGGCGTTCATGGACCAGGGGTGGAGCGAGGTTGAACCGTTTACCACGTTGCCAAAGCGAATACTCACTCAGCGCCATCCCGTACATCTGCTCCAGATGATGTACAACCTCGTCTTGGGCGACCACCACGGAATTGGAGGTGGGTTTTGGTGGAGCCTTGACGGTTGGGGTCCAGCCTTCGGCACGGCGGG